>NZ_JADPMS010000052.1:0-9222 GCF_015686645.1 Streptococcus sp. NLN76
TAGACTGTCTAATCCATTTATCAAAGGTTGAGGGAGTCAAATCATACTGTTCGATAATTTCACTGCGTCTTTTACCTGCTCGATGAAGATCTACGATTTGTTGTTTGAATTCGTCACTGAAATGACGGCGGGTACGCCTAGCCATAATATTCTCCTTTTGATTCAATTTTAGAAGAGTTTATAATTTCTGTCTAGTTTAGTGTAACCCATCCAGTCCCTCTTTAACATATTCAAGGACACGTTTTCTAAAATCAATTCCGTATGCCATAAAAATAGTATACCACATACAGTTTATAATCTAAAAGAGTATATTTCTTGCTTTTTTGGAGGAGTTGGCGTATACTGAGGTTGTTGAAACAATTGTTTGGGTTTTGACAAGTGTTTAGAGAGGAGGTTTCTTGTGTTAACAGATCGTGAGCAAGAGGTGTTGGATTTGATTCGCCAGGATCCGTATCAGTCCCAGCAGGAGTTGGCAAAGCAGGTTGGCTATTCGCGTTCAACGGTGGCGAATCTCATTTCCAGTTTGGTGCAAAAGAATTATCTCCGTGGTCGGGCATATATCTTGGAGGAGTCCAAGTCGGTGGTCTGTATTGGTGGGATGAATTTGGATCGGAAGTTTTATGCCAGGGAAAAGCTGCAGATGGGGACCTCTAATCCAGTTGGTGCCAGTCTTTCGGTAGGAGGGGTTGGTCGGAATATTGCAGAGAATCTCGGGCGTTTAGAGGAGGATGTCCTCCTGCTTTCCTTGGTTGGGGATGACCATGATGGGGAGCAGCTAAAGGCTCTGACCCAGTCCTATGTCAATCTCAAGTATGTTGACAAGCAGAGTCATCATCCGACTAGTTCTTATGTGGCTATCCTGGATGAGGACGGTGACATGACCTTAGCGCTGGCTAATATGACGATTTGCGATGAGATGACCCCCTCTTGGTTGTCCAAAAATGAGAATCTATTGTTGGATGCCAAAGGAATTGTGGCGGATTTGAATCTGCCCAAGGAGAGTTTGGATTATCTCATTCAATTAGCGCGTGAGCACGGGTTGAAGCTAGCCTTGGTGCCCGTATCAGCGCCGAAGATGAAGCACCTACCTCAGGATTTAAATGGGGTTGAGTGGCTGATTGTGAATTTGGATGAATCTGAGGCTTATTTAGAGTTGAAGTTGAGCAAGAAGGTCACCAAAAAAGATCTGGCTCAGGCTTGGTTAGAGCATGGTTTGAAACAGGTTTTGATTACAGAAGGTGCGGAGAGCATGATCTATGCTCATGCGGATGGAACCTACCTTGAAGTTCAACCAGTTAAATTGGACCAGGTTGTGGATGCTACGGGTGCCGGTGATGCCCTGGCTTCGGGTGTTATTTACGGCTGGTTAAATGGAGCCTCCATCCAGGAAACCTTGCAATTGGGTTTAACCAATTCTTACTATACAATTGCCTCACAGGACACAGTTCGACCAACCTTGTCTAAGGAACGTCTTGCTAAAGAAAGAAAGGAACTTTTTACCAATGAAACAGTATCTTGATATTGCCCCTGAAGTTGCGGCAGCCCTAGAGGAAGGCCGACCAGTTGTAGCCCTTGAATCGACCATTATTTCTCACGGGATGCCTTACCCTCAAAATGTGGAGATGGCGCAAACAGTTGAAGCCATTATTCGTGAAGAAGGTGCTGTTCCTGCTACCATTGCGATTATGGACGGAAAATATAAAATTGGACTGAGCACGGAAGATTTGGAACGCTTGGCAACCGAAAAGGACGTAGCCAAGGTATCCCGGCGCGATTTAGCTCTGATTCTCGTCCAGAAAAAAATCGGAGCTACAACAGTAGCCACCACTATGATTGGGGCTCATTTAGCGGGTATTCCCTTCTTTGTAACAGGAGGGATCGGGGGAGTACACCGTGGCTACGAAGAAACCATGGATGTGTCCGCTGACCTAGAAGAGTTGGCTCAGACACCTGTAACAGTCATCTGTGCTGGAGCAAAATCAATCTTGGATCTGCCAAGAACCTTGGAGTATTTGGAAACCAAAGGTGTTCCAGTGCTCGGCTATCAAACAGAGGTTCTACCAGCCTTCTACACCAGCAAATCTCCTTACAAGCTCAATAGTCGGGTTGACTCCGTTCAAGAAATTGCCCACATGAATAAAGTCAGTCATAATCTTGGATTGACAGCCGGGACCCTTGTGGTGAACCCAATTCCAACTGAGCACGAATTGGAAGCGGACTACATCGATGGCATCATTGCTAAAGCCGTGGTAGAAGCAGAAGAAGCTGGTATTACTGGTAAAGACATGACACCATTCCTTCTTGGAAAAATTGTAGAATTGACGGGTGGTGAAAGTCTGAAAGCTAATATCCAACTGGTTTATAACAATGCCAAGGTTGGGGCACGGATTGCCAAGGCTTATAGTCAGCTAGACGCCTAATGTAGATTCCTAGTCTTGGGAAAAAGAGATAGAGAAATACCCCCGTGAGTTCCGAGCTCACGGGGGTATTTGGCTTGATTAGATATTGAACAAATCGTTTAGGTTCTCAGCCAGAGTTGGGTGGGTAAAGATTTGTTGGGCTAGGTAGGTGTATGGAATCTTATTATCCATAGCCATAGTGATGAGGTTGATGATTTCTTGGGCATTGTGGGAAAGGATGCTAACTCCAAGAATCTCTTTTGTTTCTGTATTCACAACAGCTTTAAAGGCTCCACGAAGGTCTCCGTCGACATGGGCACGAGGCATTCCGGCCACAGGCATTTCTTTGGCTTTATATGGAAGATTAGCAGCTTGAGCTTGAGCCTCTGTGAGTCCGACTTGAGCTAGAGTTGGGCTGATAAAGATAGCGTTTGGAATATTTTTGCGGTTTTCGAGGTTGTAGCTACCGTCACCTGCTAAGTAGTTGTAGACAATTCGGAAATCATCCAAGGAAATGTAGGTGAATTGTGGGCCACCATTGACATCTCCGACGGCAAAGACACCAGAGACTGTTGTTTGTAAATGTTGATCAACTTGGATAGCACCACGATCGGTCACTGCTATGCCCGTATTTTCCAAGCCAAGGTTCTGGATATTGGGTTTTCGACCTGTTGCATAGAGGAGGGCGTCAAACTCGAAATCTCCTTGGTTGGTGTTGAGAAGGACTTTACCCTCTTCTGTGTTGGAGATGTTTTGAGTTAGTACTCCGAGATGAATTTGAATGCCATCTTCTTCCAAGTAACCTTTAGCCATTTGAGCTAGGCTAGCCTCACTTCGTGGTAAGAAAGTATCAGCAGCGTCAAGGATGGTTACTTTGCTACCAAGGCGATTATAGAGACTCGCAAATTCCAAACCAATTGGACCGGCTCCTAGAACACCCAAGTTTTTTGGAAGTTCAGAAAGGGTTTGAATGCCAGTAGAATCATAGACGTTCTGGCTTTCGAGCAGGCCAGGGATTGGCAATTGATTGGAAACAGCACCAGTATTGATGACGATGATATCGGCAGTGACCTCTTGTTGGTCGGTTCCGGCTTGTAGTTGGACAACCTTGTCAGATACAAATCGAGCACGCGCATCAAAGAGTGTCACCCCAGCTCCGTCTAACATCGCATAATTTTTCTTATTGAGTCGACCAGTCACGGCATTTTTTTCTTCCATGACCTGACTGAAGGTTTGATTTTGTTCAGCAGCTCGGATCAGGGTTTTGGTTGGGATACAACCGATATTGATACAAGTTCCGCCATACATTGCGGGGTCCTGTTCTACGAGACCGACTTTTTTGCCCTGACTAGCCATCTTAGCGGCTAAAGTTTTTCCAGCTTTTCCAAAACCAATCACCAATAAATCAAAATGTAACATAGGTATCTCCTTATTAAAAAAGCACCAGTCTTAGGGCTGGTGCATGGGTATTAGAATAGGTTTTTCAACTTATCAACTGCACCGCTAATTCCTTCGGATCCTGAAACCAATGATTTGGCTTGGTCAAGGTAAGATCCAAGTTCATCTTTGTGTTCGTCGATGAAGCTTTTTGCGGCTTCAAAGTCTTTGTTATCAATCATGTCTTTGACTTTGTTAAATAGTTCAGTTGGATTCATAGGACTCTCCTTTGTTTTTCTATTAATAGAATAGCATAATTTTCTATGAAAGGCTATTCATAAGGATTGGAAGAAACAAAAACAGCTTCGGGAACGTAAAAGTCACTGTTTAGTAGGTCTAAACGGCCAGTCTCCCTATCCCGTTTAAAGACAGAAGCGTTATCCGATTCTTGGTGAACAACAATTAAGAAATTTTGATCACTGGAGAAATTGAAATCACGAGGGAAATCCCCCTGGCTAGAGATAATTTGAACTTGTTCCAAGTTGCCATCGGCTAGTACTTTGAAAACGGTGATGGAGTTATGACCGCGATTGGAAACATAAACAAAGTTACCGTCCTGACTCATGCGAATTGCAGCTACAGCATTGTCGCCCTGGTAATCGGTTGGTAAGGTTGTCTGGCTATGCAAGTAGTCGAAATCTCCAACTCCGTCATAGACCAGGGTTTCAACTGTTGAGTTGAGTTCGCAGGCGAGATAGGCCATTTTGAAGTAGGGGTGGAAGACCAAATGGCGAGGGCCGGCTCCTGCTTGTGCTTGGTATTGTGCGACAGCTGATAAATTGCCGGTATCTGAAACAGTGTAGGTTGTGACACGGTCTGCACCCAAATCACAGGTCACGAGATAGTTATCCGGTGTTAAATCTGAGAAGTGGACATGAGAGGAAGATTGATTGGGATGAGGCCCTGACCCTTCTTGGGTAACGACATCAGCAAGGGCTAATTGCCCATCTTCCTGAATATGATAGGATGTTACCTGTCCTTTATGGTAATTAGAACCATAGACCAATTGGCGTTGGTCATCGTAGGCTACATAGCAGAGTGAAGCACCATCTTCTAGCACATGATTCAGCAGATCTCCTTGTAAGGTATAGGCACCAATGCCTCCCTGTCCATCTTGAGCAGCAACGCTATAAAGCTTGCCTTTTGGACTAAAGGTTAAATAGGTAGGGCTGGTCTCCGTGGTTACCAGTTCCAAGTCTGAAAGTTGTCCGGTTTCAGTGTTTAGGTTGGCCTTGTAAATGCCTTGTGATTTGCGTTTGGTATAGGTACCGAAATAGAGGGTTTCAAACATAAGATTCTCCTTTTTTCTCCATTATATCATAGGCACCCCCTTCCTTTTAAAGTTTCCCATCTATTAAGAGTTTTGAAGGAGGGTGAGTTTCAGCCTTGATCCAGTTATTTATGGGAAAAAATGCTACAATGGTTAGAAACGTTAAAGAAGGAGCGCGACATGCAAGAAAAGGAACGTAACTTCCATTTATCCTGGTTTTTTAGGTGGTTTTTAGATAACAAGGCCATCACCGTCTTTTTAGTCTTTTTACTACTCTTTTTAAACATTTATCTCTTAACCAAGATTAGCTTTCTTTTTACCCCAGTCCTAGATTTTCTTCAGGTTTTGTCACTGCCACTCATTATGTCAGGGTTGATTTTTTACTTGCTCAACCCCTTGGTGGATTTTCTAGAGTCTAAGGGCCTCAAGCGGCTATGGGGGATTGTCATTGTTTTTGTGCTGATTTCAGCTCTTTTGGTTTGGGGTGTAGCCGTTTTGATTCCCAATCTTCGGAATCAATTTTTGGCTTTTGTCCAAAATTTCCCATCTTATCTGGATCAAGCCGAGGTGGTGCTCAATAAGTTAGTGGATCAACCGATTTTTGAGGAAGCCCGGCCTCAATTCATGGCCTTGAATAATGAAGTTTCAGAGCGGCTGACCGAGTTTGTGAGTCAGTATTCTCCACGCGCAGTTAACTGGGCTAGCAATTTTCTTACGGGGTTGTCCCAGTTTTTCGTGGCAATCTTAATCATGCCCTTTATTGTCTTCTATCTATTACGGGATGGTAAGGAACTCAATCCTTATTTGACCAAGTTTATGCCAACCAAATTTCGACCAACTTTTAGTCGCGTTTTAGCAGATGTTAATAAGCAGCTAGGGAACTATGTTCAAGGGCAGATTGCAGTGGCTTTTATCGTGGCTATCATGTTTATTATCTTTTTCAAGTTAATTGGCCTTAACTATGCGGTAACATTAGGGGTTACTGCTGGCTTTCTCAATTTAATTCCCTATTTGGGAAGCTTCTTGGCCATGATTCCAGCCTTGATTCTGGGCTTGATTGCTGGTCCTGCCATGTTGATTAAAGTCATCTTGGTCTTCATCATTGAGCAAACCATTGAAGGTCGTTTTGTGTCCCCTTTGATTTTGGGGAGTCAGCTCAATATTCACCCCCTAACCATTCTCTTTGTTCTGTTGACTTCAGGTAGTATGTTTGGGGTTTGGGGAGTTTTCTTAGGAGTACCTGTCTACGCCTCCCTCAAGGTGATCGTTGAAGCGTTCTTTACTTGGTATCAGGATGTATCTGGATTGTATGAGGAGGAGGAAAACCATGAATCCTAGTCAAATTCTCTTAGAGGCTTTAGAAAATCAAAATTTAGAGGCAGCGCAGGCTGCCTTTGATCTGCTATTGCAAGAATCTTCACCGGAACAACAATTTGAAATGGCCCTTTATCTTGAGGAAATGGGGTTTTACGATCAGGCTCAGCTTCTTTATGAGAAAGTGAAAGAAGCTTATCCGGAAGCTTTTTTAAGTCTGGCGCAAATGGCTAGTCAGGAAGGGCGGACCGAGGAAGCTTTTGCTTACCTGGAGGAGATTCCGAAGACCAGTGACTGGTATTTAGCCAGTCTTTTGGTCAAAGCAGACCTTTACCAAGCGGAGGGATTGACAGATGTTGCGCGTGAGAAGTTGATGGAGGCCCAGGAACTGAGCGATGATCCCATTATTGTGTTTGGGATTGCGGAATTAGAGTTTGAGCTAGGTAATTATCGGGCAGCTATTCAGGCTTATGCCAGTCTGGATAACCGGGAAATCTATGCCTTAACTGGAATCTCAACCTATCAGCGAATTGCCCTTAGCTATGCCAGTCTGGGGAAAATGGAAGCGGCCATTGAATTTTTAGAAAAAGCGATTGAATTGGAATACGATGATAAGAGCGTCCACGAATTGGCTCTTCTCTTATTAGAGACAGGTCGGGCGCAGCGGGCCTTGGATTATTTCCGCCAACTTGAGGCCTTGTCCCCTGACATGCTGGGATTTGAGTGGGGCTATGCACGGGCGCTCAAAGAGGAACATCAACTAGAGGAAGCCTTGCGAGTTGCCAAGGCGGGTCTGGCTAAAAATCCCTTCGATGACCACTTGCTCTTGCTAGCTTCCCAACTATCTTACGAACTCCACGAAACACAGGAAGCCAAGGCTTATCTATTGGAAGCCAAGGAAGTGGCTGAAGACTTAGAAGAGATCTATTTGCGCCTCAGTAATCTTTATCTGGAAGAGGAAGCCTATGCAGACTTGGTAGCACAGATTCCAGCGGATGTAGACTCCGTTTTGACCAAATGGAACCTAGCTAAGGCACTCTTGGCATTGGAAGAGGATGAGCGGGCTCTTGCGATTTACCAAGACTTGGCCGGAGACCTCAAGGCTAACCCAGAATTCCTAGAAGAGTACGCTTATATTCTAAGGCAAATGGGGCAGACAGTTGAAGCAGCGCAAGCGGCGAAAGCTGTGCTAGACTTGGTTCCAGACCATGCGGACATGCAAGAATTTTTAAACGGATTGGATGCATAAAAGGGGCTTGGATTTCTAGCGAGCACCTAGAAAGTGTGCTATAATCAAAATAATGTAATGCTAACAAGGAGCCGTAATGAACAAAGCCATTATCGTGGTTGCCAAAACCAACCAAATTCAAGAATTGGAGACCTTGATTAAGTCCATTGTCTTACACAACCAGAACCTCCACCTCTATATTGCACATGATGGTATCGCCAAGGAATGGTTTGTTAAAATTCGCAAGCGTCTGAACCGTAATGCTGTGGATTTAACCTCTGTTCGCTTACCAGTGGCTGATGATCAAGTGGAGTTTAGCCCATTTCGTTATATCCTGGATCACTACGTGGAAGAAGAAAATGTCCTCCTTCTGTCACCGGATATGATTGTGACTGCTGACCTGGATCCTGTCTTTAAGAAAGATATGGGAAGTATCCTTAGTATTTCCAGCGTTCAAAGCCAGGATGTAGTGGAAGCAGGATCAGATAATCGGGTTAAGGTGGTTAGTCACCATGTACCAAAATCAGTCAATTTCAAAAACTCGCTCTTGGAGGAAAAAGTATCCAGTAAAATGGATGTTTCCTTACTAATGAAAGGCAAGAAACGCAAGGGGGCCGAATCCCTAGCTGTGGTTGAAATGGAAAAAGGTCCCCTTTATCCCATCATTATTCATTTTGATACTGCTTTTAAGCCCTGGTCCGAATTGCGGAGGGTCCCTTACCAAGCTGTTTGGTGGTATTATACCAATTTGGATTGGGATGAGTTGTCCCTTACGAGCCCCTTTCTCTTAGAAAATCAAGTGAATAGCCTTTTCCAATATGACTATGTCGGCTGGGTTTATACCTACTCAGATGAGTTGCTGCATCTGGAGACCCTGGCTCGGGAATTGCCGAATATTGGCTTTATTGTTGCGGCTCCAACAGAGGGAACTGCTAATCTGATGAATCTGTTGGTTTACCCCAACATTACCCTGGCACCAGGTGTGGCCAGAGACAGCCTGCTTTATGAGGAAATTGCGCGAGAGTCTGATTTTTATCTGGATATCAATCGCTATGTGGAAGTGGGGACGGTAGTCGCGGATATGGCGACTGCTGGTAAACCCATCTTAGCCTTCGAGGAAACCAGGCACGGAGACCATGGTCAAAAAGTTTTTTCGCCTAAGGATCTCTTCTTGATGATTGAAACGATTCGCCATTTGGAAGTGGATAGCTTACTTTCTTCTATAGGTATCCATAACCCATAATTTGATTCGAAAAAAGGTTGACCTTCGGGCCCAATGTCATTAAGTTAAGACCTAGAATTTAAAATAAGACCACATTTGAAAGCTCATAATTACATCAGACTTTCAAATGTGGTCTTTTTGTGTACACCAAATAAAGGTTTTTGTGACCTTTTTTAAAAATTATGATACTCTATAGGTGAAACTTACTACTGATTGATTTTTCAGTCGCCTTTCAAACGTCCGACCTGGACGAATGATTGATAAATGTCTTTCTATGTAAGTTTTCAACTTAGAAGAAGTGAGCCTGTTTTTCAGAAATTGTTTACAGGCATAAACAGCATCAGAAAAGCAG
>NZ_JADPMS010000053.1:0-9136 GCF_015686645.1 Streptococcus sp. NLN76
CTTGCTTGATCACTTGATATTTTTTATCTTCAGACATTGTTAAAACTATTTTCCTCATCTTTCTAATGTAACACAGAGGACATTTTCATATTCGATTTACTTAAGACATTATCACTTTCGAATGATAAAAATAAAATTTTTTGAAAAAAAGTCTTGCATTCCCAAATTAGAACTGCTATAATTATTCTTGTCCTTGAGACAGGATGGTCCGTTGGTCAAGGGGTTAAGACACCGCCTTTTCACGGCGGTAACACGGGTTCGAATCCCGTACGGACTATAGGTGAAGTCGGAGTTTATCCGACTTTTTTTCTTGCTAAAAATAAGACGCATCCATTCAGAACTTTAAAAGCTTGCTTGGAAGCGTCTTTTTATTTCATTTCAAAAATAGAATACTTGAAAAATTTCGACGAGATGACTAGGAAAGTCAAGGGAATAGTCCAACAGGTCTGAGAGACCTGTTGAACGATCATCATCAGCTGTCCTCGTCATTTTTTGAAATTCCGCGAGTATTCTGATTTTGAAATTAGTTAAGTATAAACTATCGCATTGGATGTTGAAATTTAAGGAGTATTTGTGTCCCAATTTGTCTGGGATTTATTTCTGAGCCAATGCTGGTAGGCTAGGAAAAGAAGGAGGGAAGTAAGGCTAATCCAGAGGCCGAGGTAGAAACCTTGTGGGACAAAGATCAGTTGGACCTTGCCAGTTCCTTTTGTAACATCAACGGCCATAAATCCAGTTTGTGCTTGGCGGATTGGAATTTCTTTGCCATTTTGGTAGGCTTTCCAGCCTTTGTCGTAAGGGAGCGTTACAAAGAGGCTGGTTTCTTTGTCTGTTTGGTAACGGATTTCCATCCTATTTCCCTGTGTGTGCACCTCAGTCTGGTTTTCTTTTAGCTTAGTGAAAATTGCTTCCAAACTTTCTTGTGGGACACTATAGACATGAGGTTCTTGGTAGCTGGCTTCTGTAGCACCTGGGAAGAAGAGTTTGACGGTGACTTCCTTCGCCTCTGGGAAATAGCCCAAGTCGAAGAAGGAAAAGGTGTTATCCAACGTATAGGTGTAATAGGTACCATCAATGAGCAGCTGTACGACAGAGTCTTCCTCATCTGGGAATTGGATATTTGGGAGACTGAGGTAGAGCTGCTGGTTGGCTGGTGCTTCTACCACAAAGGTTGTTTGTGGGGGAGCATCTCCTTCTTTTTTGATTGTACGATCGGTATTACTTTCATAAATTGGAACTTGATCGAAAAGGATAGAGTCGAGTCCAGTCAGATGTTGGAGCAGGTCTCTTTGGTTATCTAAGGTTAGCGGAGATAATTTAATATCTTCATAAGTTTCTTGGGTTAGAAAAGCCAGTGGTAGAGCCCATTGATTTTCCTCAAGTTGATAATCTCCTTCGCTAGCTAAAGTGCTAAATCCGAGACGTGGCGGGTGATTTTTACCTATAATATAGCGGATACCGAAGAGGCTATCCATTAGGATGGTGTTGTTTTGATAGCGAAGGTTGAGGTTGCTACCAGATGATTTGTAACCTAGAACGTCCAGTGTGCCACTTGCTAAGCGATTTCGAACAGATGAGAATTGTGAAATACCGTTTAGACTATGCTTCATGGTATCATTCCCCGTTTGTACTTGGGTTAGTTCAGTTCGGTAGAAGCCAGATTCCATAGTTTCTTTTAGCTGCAAGATTTCTTCTTGTCCTCTTTTGTAGGAATCGAGACTGGCAAATCCCCATTCTGCCGCAATTCCTTGGATTTGGTAAAAGGAATTGCAGCCAAGTTCCACGATGAGGAAAAAACTAACCGCCACTGTATAGAAGATAGAGGACAATTTTGCCTTCTTGTAAGCCCAGAAGAGCAGTAAATAGACTCCTAAAAATTCAAACGTCAAAAGAAACTGGGTGGAGTTCAAGAAGTCATAGTGCTCTTTTGAGAAGAACCAGGTTACTCCCCAACCGCCTCCGAGAAAGAGACTGGCTAAGAGAACTTGTTTGAATTGTAACTGGTCGAGTCGTTCCAAAACCGTGGCCGCCATCCAGACAATCAGTAGGGAGAAGAGCCAGGAGTAGCGATGAAGGAACATGTTTGGCGCGTGGAAACCTTGCCAGAAAAGGTCTAGGGATTCTAGGTAGAAGCTAGCGATTAAGAAGCTGATAAGGAGTCCATAGGATAGTTTCACGTGAAACGGAATGGATTTGAGCAGGAAGAAGCACAGACTTAGAACTAGTGGAATGATTCCGATGTAAATCATTGGAATGGCTCCGTATTTGGTAGTATCAAAAGCCCCCACTAAGGTTTTGGCAAAGATATCAAGATACCAAGAAGCCTCTGTCAAGAGACGGTCAATCTCTGTAAGGGATTCACCGTGGCCTCGTAGGTCCAAGAAGGTTGGTAAGAGCATGATGGCGCTACTTGTCCCAGCTAGAACAGAGGTGATGATAAATTTTGATAAAGTTGACAGGCGCTGTTTAAAATCCCAACTTAGTTGCAGTAAATACCAAAGTGGAAGGAAGATGACCATCATATAGCCAAAGTAGTAGTTTTGAATTAAAAGGAGAGTGAGGGATACAAAGTAAAGCCCTACTTTATTATCCTTGACAAGCCTGTCAAGACCATACAGGATTAAAGGAACCAGAATAAAGACATCCAACCAGGTCTTTATTTCAAGTTGACTCACTGTAAAACTCATGAAACTATAGCAGAGTGATAGTACCAAGGCTAGGAAGGGGGATAGTTTTTTGAAGCTCCCCTTGAGCGATATGAAACTAGCTAGCCCAATGGATCCAAATTTTAAAATTGTAAAGAGATAGACAGCATTGGGCATGGTTTTAGCATCAAAGAAGTAAACCAAGGGGGAGAAGAAGCTTCCTAGATAGTAAGAACTAAGAGCATAAAAATTATGACCAAGTCCAGCAGTGAAACTGTAAAATAGGCTATCTTTTCCGTGTAAAATATCTCGTAAAGCAGTGTCAAAGATAACATATTGGTGAAAGCCATCCCCTAGCAAAGGAGATGTTGGACTGGACCAGTAAATTCCCTGACTATAATAGAGGAGAAGCATTCCAAGTGCTGGAATAATGAAGGATAGAAAGGTTAGATAGTGTCTTCTAAGTAACTGTTTCATAATGTATCCTATATATAAAAAGGGAGGCTAGGACATTAGTCCTGACCTCGAAGTGTATTTATTAAAAATATAAATGATGTGTTTAATCTTTCCAAAGTTCTTTAACTTTAGCCTGTACTTCCTCATTTTCAAGGAACTCATCGTATGTTTCGTCGATACGATCAATGACCCCATTTTTGGAAAGAACAATGATGTGATTGGCTAGGGTTTGAATAAACTCATGGTCGTGACTAGCAAAGATGATACTCTCTTTGAAGTTTTTGAGACCGTCGTTAAGACTAGAGATAGACTCAAGGTCTAAGTGATTGGTTGGATCATCCAGAACTAAGACGTTGGATTTCAGCAACATCATTTTAGACAACATAACGCGAACCTTTTCACCACCTGACAAGACATTGACAGATTTGTTAACCTCATCACCACTGAACAGCATTCTTCCTAGGAAGCCTCGAAGGAAGGTATTGTCATCTTCTTCTTTACTTGCAAATTGACGTAGCCATTCTAAGATGGATTCGTCACCAGCAAAGTCTTTAGAGTTGTCTTTTGGTAAATAACTTTGACTAGTTGTCACTCCCCACTTGACAGTTCCTTCATAATCGATGTCTCCCATAATGGCACGAATCAGTGCAGTTGTTTGGATATCGTTTTGTCCGATGAGAGCTGTTTTATCACCTGGTCGGAGGATAAAACTAATGTTGTCGAGGATGACTTCACCATCAATCTTGACACTTAGGTTTTCAACTGTCAAGAGATCATTACCGATTTCACGTTCGGCTTTAAAATTGATAAATGGGTATTTACGGCTAGATGGAACGATTTCCTCTAGGACAATCTTGTCAAGCATCTTTTTACGAGAAGTTGCTTGTTTCGATTTACTTGCATTGGCGGAGAATCGAGCTACGAACTCTTGGAGCTCTTTGATTTTCTCCTCTGCTTTTGCATTACGGTCTGCTTGTAATTTAGCTGCAAGTTCACTAGATTCTTTCCAAAAGTCGTAGTTTCCGACATAGAGTTTGATTTTTCCAAAGTCAAGGTCAGCCATATGTGTGCAGACCTTGTTTAGGAAGTGACGGTCGTGGGATACAACGATGACGGTATTGTCAAAGTCGATGAGAAAGTTTTCTAACCAAGTAATGGACTGGATGTCCAAACCGTTGGTTGGTTCGTCGAGGAGGAGAACGTCTGGTTTACCAAAGAGAGCTTTGGCCAAAAGGACTTTAACCTTTTCACCATTGGTTAGTTCACTCATGTTTTGGTAGTGTAGGTCTTCAGGAATATTGAGGTTTTGGAGCAGTTGAGCAGCTTCACTTTCGGCTTCCCAACCACCCAGTTCTGCAAATAGACCTTCGAGTTCAGCTGCCCGAACTCCATCTTCGTCAGAAAAATCCGGTTTCATGTAAATAGCATCTTTTTCTTTCATGATGCTATAGAGATGTTCATTTCCCATGATGACCACGTCAATCACGCGCTCCTCTTCGTAGTCAAAGTGGTTTTGACGAAGAACTGAGAGACGTTCATCTGGACCAAGGCTGACATGGCCTGTGCTTGGTTCAATATCCCCAGCGAGAATCTTAAGGAAAGTGGATTTACCGGCTCCATTGGCCCCGATAAGACCATAGGTATTTCCTTCTGTAAATTTGATGTTTACATCATCAAAGAGTTTGCGATCACTGAATCGCAATGATACGTCTGATACTGTTAGCAATGGACTTCTCCTATTTTTAATATTAGTCTCATTTTACTAGAAAGGGGCCCATTTATCAAATCTTGACTTAAAATAAGGAAGACTATAAAATAGTATGCATCAGAAAAGTAATTTTGCTTCCTCTAAAGAGAGCTTGTGGTTGCTGCAAACAAGTGTGGAACAAGGTGAAGATTGGGCTGATAACTGACAATCGGATAGATGAAAAGAGATGGTTTTCCATAAATGAGGTGGCACCGCGGTATATCGTCCTCACAGAGTTTTTTCTGTGTGGGCTTTTCTTTTTATCATTCGACCATAGAAAAGGAGAGGATAACTATGACCAAACCGATTATTTTAACAGGCGATAGACCGACTGGGAAGCTCCATATTGGTCACTATGTTGGGAGCTTGAAAAATCGTGTCTTGTTACAGGAGCAAGGTCAACACAAGATGTATGTATTTTTAGCGGATCAACAGGCGTTAACAGACCATGCAAAGGACCCACAAACCATTGTGGAATCTATTGGCAATGTTGCCTTGGATTATTTAGCAGCTGGGTTAGATCCAGAAAAGAGTACGATTTTCATTCAAAGTCAAATTCCAGAGTTGGCAGAATTATCCATGTATTATATGAATTTAGTTTCTTTAGCACGCTTGGAACGGAATCCAACAGTTAAAACGGAAATTGCCCAAAAAGGCTTTGGGGAGAGTATCCCAACAGGATTCCTTGTCTATCCAATTGCTCAGGCAGCGGACATTACGGCCTTTAAGGCTAATTATGTTCCAGTAGGAAATGACCAAAAACCGATGATTGAGCAAACCCGTGAAATTGTACGGAGTTTTAATCATATTTATCAAACGGATGTCTTAGTGGAGCCTGAAGGAATTTATCCTGAGAATGAATCAGCAGGGCGCTTACCAGGACTTGATGGGAATGCTAAGATGTCCAAGTCTTTGGGAAATGGAATTTACCTTGCTGATGACATGGATACCTTGCAGAAGAAGGTTATGAGTATGTATACGGATCCAAACCATATTCGAGTGGAGGACCCGGGGCAGGTCGAAGGAAACATGGTTTTCTATTACCTAGATGTCTTTGGACGTCCTGAAGATATGGATACAATTCAAGCTATGAAAGACCACTACCAACGTGGTGGTTTAGGGGATGTCAAAACCAAGCGTTACTTACTAGAAATTTTGGAAAGAGAACTCGGTCCTATTCGCGAGCGCCGATTAGAATTTGCCCAAGATATGGGACAAGTTTATGACATGCTGAAGAAAGGAAGTCAGGTTGCCCAGGCTGTAGCTGCAGAAACCCTTGATCAGGTCAAGGAAGCAATGGGGATTCGCTATTTCTAATCCTAAGTTATATTAGTTGACAATTCATTTAAGAGTGATAAAATATTTAAAACCTATCAGGATTGGCCTGATAAAAGATAAATAAAGAGGAGAAATACCATGTCAAATTGGGATACTAAGTTTCTAAAAAAGGGCTACACTTTTGATGATGTTTTGCTCATTCCGGCAGAAAGTCATGTGTTGCCAAATGATATTAATCTAAAGACGCAATTGGCGCCGAATCTAACCTTGAATATCCCTATTATCTCAGCTGCAATGGATACTGTTACAGATAGCCGTATGGCCATTGCTATGGCTCGTGCTGGTGGACTTGGAGTTGTTCATAAAAATATGTCTATTGAAGAACAAGCAGAAGAGGTTCGTAAGGTTAAACGTTCTGAAAATGGCGTTATCATGGACCCGTTCTTCTTGACACCGGACCACTCTGTATCTGAAGCGAATGAGTTGATGGAACGTTACCGTATTAGTGGAGTTCCAATTGTAGATACTCTTGAGAGCCGGAAATTAGTCGGTATTATTACCAATCGTGACATGCGTTTCATCACTGACTTTGGTCAATCAATCCGTGAGCACATGACAAGTGAAAACCTTGTAACTGCTCCCGTTGGAACAGATCTAGAGATAGCTGAACGGATTCTTCACCAAAATCGTATTGAAAAACTACCATTAGTAAATGAAGATGGTTCTTTGGCTGGTTTGATTACCATCAAGGATATTGAAAAAGTGATTGAGTTTCCAAATGCAGCTAAAGATCAATATGGTCGTCTTCTAGTAGCCGGAGCTGTAGGGGTTACTTCTGATACTTTTGATCGAGCACGCGCTTTGTTTGAAGCAGGAGCGGATGCAATTGTTATCGACACTGCTCATGGTCATTCAGCTGGTGTGCTCCGCAAGATTCGCGAAATTCGTGAAGTATTCCCAGATAAGACTTTGATTGCTGGAAACGTGGCAACAGCAGAAGGAACACGTGCCCTTTATGATGCTGGTGTTGATGTTGTTAAGGTCGGAATTGGACCAGGCTCAATCTGTACGACACGTGTTATCGCTGGGGTTGGAGTTCCTCAAGTGACAGCCATTTATGATGCAGCAGGTGTGGCGCGTGAATACGGAAAGACAATCATTGCTGATGGTGGTATCAAGTATTCAGGCGATATTGTTAAAGCTCTTGCAGCAGGTGGCCATGCAGTTATGCTTGGTTCTATGTTGGCAGGTACCGATGAGGCTCCTGGTGAGACAGAAATTTTCCAAGGACGTAAATTTAAAACCTACCGCGGAATGGGAAGTCTTGCAGCTATGAAAAAAGGTTCGAAAGACCGTTATTTCCAAGGTTCTGTTAATGAAGCCAACAAATTGGTTCCTGAAGGAATTGAAGGTCGTGTAGCTTATAAAGGGGCTGCATCTGATATTGTCTTCCAAATGGTCGGTGGTCTACGGTCTGGAATGGGATATGTTGGTGCAGGAGACCTATCTCAACTTCGTGAGAATGCACAATTTATGGAGATGAGTGGTGCAGGCTTGAAAGAAAGTCATCCACATGATGTTCAAATTACCAATGAAGCACCGAACTATTCAGTGCACTAAGAATTCAAAAAAAACAGGCTAGATTGCCAATGTCATTAAGTTAAGGGATTCTGGAAGCTCGTTAATCGAACTTCCGGAATCCCTTTTTTGCTATACTTAAGCTAAGGGAAGTATCTCTAATGCCAAATCAAGTAAAGAAGCATCTACGAAATAGTATTGCTACTGTGATTGAGCGAGATAGACGAAGTTTGCTCCATAATCCACATGATTTTACTCGTAATCGGGAACTATCTCTCGATAAAATGTTGAATCTAATCCTTGGTATGTCCGGAAATTCTATTTCTAAGGAATTGTGGATGCCAATATTTGGACTACAGAGTCTGCTTTTGTACAAGCTCGCTGGCATGATTCTATCCCTATTTTAGCTGCAGATGGAAGTGACGTGAATATTCCTAGAAATCCAAAAGATGAGGGGACCTCTTTTCAAGGTGGTGATGGAAAGAAGTCGTATAACCTGATTCATCTTAATGCATTTTATGACCTAAACTCAGGAATTTATACGGATGTCATAGTACAAGATAAAAGAAAAGCAGATGAGCGACAGGCAGTCATTGACATGATGGAGGTATCTCCCTTTTGAATCAGCCTGGTAATCATGGACAGAGGATATGAGAGTTATAACCTTATGGCGCATTTTGAGGAAAAAGGATGGCAATAGATTATTCGTGTCCAGAATGGCCCGGAATCTTTTGCATCAAGGTATCATTTACCGAATACTTCAATTGAAAAAGAGATTGCCATCAAATTGTCTAGGAATCAAACAAAACAAAAGAATTATCGATTTGTCTCCCATAATTCCAGATTTGATTTCCTCTCGGACTCTATCAGCTACGGAAGTAATCCTCCATTTTATGAACTGCATTTTCGAATTATAAAGTTTCCGATAGATGAAGGACAATATGAAGTCCCTGTTATAGTTGTTTGGTTTTTAAATAGTATGTTATTACATCAGTTATAGAGTCCATTTTGCGAAGTAATTCTGTAACTGATTTTTTTAAAATAGCCCAACTTTTCTCAATGGGATTTAATTCTGGAGAATACGGTGGTAGAGGTAAAAAGAAGTGACCAGCATCGATAGAAAGTTTATCTAATATTTTCTTAGGGTGAAAACTTACATTGTCCATAACAATGACATGAGGAGTCTTTAAAGATGGTAGAAGCTCTTGTTTAAACCACTCTACAAAGAAATCGCTAGTCATACTCTCTTTGTAAATCATTGGAGCTATAAAAGTCTGATCAACTTGTCCTGATACAATAGAAGTTCGTTCAAAACGACGACCACTAATTTTAGAGTGAATCTTTTCACCTCTGGGTGCACGGGCATTTTTACGATATAGATAAGTATCAATACCTGTTTCGTCAATATAGACAATTGGAAAGTCTTTCAAAA
>NZ_JADPMS010000054.1:0-9086 GCF_015686645.1 Streptococcus sp. NLN76
AAAGGGGAAATCCTTTTTTGTCTAGTCGAATGTTTCACCCAATGGGTGAAAAGCAAAACCTTCCAGAAACCCTGTGATCAATACGGTTTCTGGAAGGTTTTTAAGTTAGGTATGAATAATTTGGGTTTAATGTTATATAGTCTTTTATTTGAAAATAAATAAATAAGGTTGAGACTTTTGTCTCAACCTCTAGCCGCTACCTCTGTCTTTTTTGAACTGATAAACTTAAGATTAAATCACTAAAACGGATACACCTCAAATTGATGAGGTCCTACTTGATTGACAGTACTGAAGTACGGCAATTCGACAATTCACATTTGTTTTTTGAAATAGTTTTCACGAATAACTCAAGGTCATTTTAAAATTCCGACTTTGATTCCTCTTATTGGATACGAGAAAAGGTACCGGTGTAGGTTTCAAAATGTTCATTCACTAAGGAAACTGTGCCACTTTCTGGATTCACCATAAAACTTGGAAGTCCAGAAGTATGGTATTCATTTCCCATTGATGCACTATAGACAGTTCCATCCCAAGATGCAACATCTTTATATACAAACAAATCACGGGTCAAATTTTCACGCGCTACTTCTGGTATATGGTCACCAGCAGCCATTGCCACATGGACATTACCTGCAGCATCTACAACTAATTGATTCCCAAACTCATCTTGCCAAACTCCAGCCACGGATGAAAAATCACCCGCAAGGAGGGCAGCTCCTACATTCACCTCAGGGGTTGGGATACTTGGTTGAGAAGGCTGTTCTACTTGATTTTGAGAAGGAGCAGCCATTTCAGAAGTTCCATTGACCTGAACATTATTCGGAGCATTTGTTTCAGTGGTTACAGCTGGTGTAGAAGCTGCATTTGCAGGCGCAGCTGCTTGATCTTTGGCTACTTTTGCAGTAGAAGCGCTTGCCCCTTTTGAGCTGGCTTTGGTACTTGAAGTTGACTTTTGACTGCTAGATTTTTGAACAATAGAGGATGAAGAACTAGCGGTTTTTTCCGACTTCTGAGTTGTAGAGCAGCCTGCTAATAAGAGAAGTGCGGTTAAGCAGATGATGTATTTTCTCATATATCTCCCCTCCTTCTAAGTAATGGCGATATAACGACGAACTCCTGAATTTGAAATATAACTTAGCCAACGATATCCATCTGCTTCTAAAACTTTATCGTAATTTACAGATGAACCAACATCATAATAGGCAATATCAACTGCATTGATTTTTGCTTCGTTTTTGATTGGACTTCTCTTCACAAAAACATATGTTCCACTAGATGCTAAGATACTACCACTGGTATTGCTATCTGGTGTAGGTACATTGATATTCGAAGAAACTACTTTTAATTGCTCAATCGGGATATAACGACGATTTCCTTGGAATGATAAATAACTTAACCAACGATAGCCATCTGCTTCTAGAACTTTATCATAGTTTACAGACATACCACTCTCATAATAAGCCATGTCGACAGCAGAAATTTTCGGTTCATTTTTTACAGCTGCTCGTTTAGTAAAATAATAGCTTCCGGAAGGTGCTAAAGTATCAGGTGTGGAATCAACAATTGGAGATGTCGTATTACTATTTGGAGATTGCAAATCTTTAAAGTGAATATAACCTGTCACAAGAGAAGCTAATATACGTCTGCTATTGTAAGACTTACTCCAATTGATATTATACTCTTCAATAATGACATAATTCCTGTCAATAGCTGCTACCCATGCAACATGGCCATAATTACTATCTGCGCCAAATGCAGATGGAGCAAACCATGCAACTGAGCCTACGGCAGGCGTATTATCTACATAGGCACCACGAGACTTCGCAGTATATCCCCAATCTCCAGCATTCCCAAGATATGCCACATTGCTAAAACCATTAGTTTCAGCTAACCGAAAAGCCACAAACGATGTACACTGACCTGATGGATACCCCCATGCATCATATGCCGTATGTTTCCATCTATAGTTATCCCCAATAAGTGTTCTAGCAGAATTTCTTCGAAATGCACTATTAACTTCTACTTTTGGAGCGTGATTACCGTGTGTGTCACTATTTTTCTCAACAGATAAATCACCAACTTCCTCTATATCCTTAGTAGTGCTCTGTTTTTCAGAATCCTGTTGAGTTTCTGTCTCCACAACTGTATCATTTACTAAATTATCCTTCTTTTCATCATGAGGTAAGTAATCTTCCGTATTTGATAAAACAGATTGCCTTTTGCTCTCTATTTGAATTTCATCCTCTTGGATACCTTCTGAAACCTCAGTAGTACCTACAAAATTAGCATCAGCAATCGAAGTGACATTTACCACTTCCGAAGTCTCAATTTCCTGCCTTGAATCTGATTCACCTACATTAGATACCACCAATTCCAAGTCAGAAGCCGTTGACTCATCTCCATAAACTACACTTGGAGCTCCAACTAAAAATATTCCTAATAATACCGAGGCTAAGCCTATCGAGTATTTTCTTAGCGAAAAACGCTGAACTTTATCTTGATTAAACATGTGCATCATAATAATCCTCCTTTCCATGTTCAAACAAATGACAACGCTTTCTCAATTCAATTATACCAAGAAACAAATTATTTTATAGTCTACTTTTTTAGTTTTTTTAATGTTATAATAGAGGTATCGTTAAAAATTTTAAGGGGTTCTCCATATTTTGGGAACCCCTTTTTCTTCTATTTAGAAATTACGATTGGAACGGTTATAGCCGTATTGCTCCACAAAATCTTGACGGAATTCCAAGAGATTGTCATCCAGAATCGCTTGGCGGACTTTCCGCATCAAATCAATCAAGAAGTAAAGATTGTGATAGCTAGTCAAGCGCATTCCGAAGGTCTCATCCGCCTTGAGCAAATGACGGAGATAAGCGCGACTGTAATTCTGACAGGTGTAGCAATCACAGTTAGGATCCAGCGGACCAAAGTCCTCAGCATACTGGGCATTCTTAACCACCAAACGACCCTGACTGGTCATACAGGTTCCATTGCGCGCAATCCGTGTCGGCAAAACACAATCAAACATATCGATTCCGCGAATAACCCCATCAATCAAACTATCCGGCGCTCCTACTCCCATTAAGTAGCGCGGTTTGTTTTCGGGTAAAAGGGGAGTGGTGAAGTCCAGCACCGCGTTCATTTCCTCATGCGTCTCGCCAACCGCTAAGCCGCCCACGGAGTAACCTGGGAAATCCATTGCCACCAAGTCTGCCGCAGACTGACGGCGGAGATCCTCAAAGCCAGCCCCCTGAACAATTCCAAACAGCCCTTGGCGATCGGGATTTTTGTGGGCCTTGAGACCACGCTCCGCCCAGCGGCTAGTCCGCTCAATGGATTTTTTAACATAGTCATAAGGCTGATAAAACTGGGGACACTCATCAAAACTCATCATGATGTCAGACCCTAGATTGTTCTGAATCGAAATGGCTTTTTCTGGGGATAGGAACATCTTAGCCCCATTCAAGTGATTCTTGAAGGTAACCCCTTCTTCTGTAATGTTCCGGGAATCCGCCAAGGAATAAACTTGGAAACCACCAGAGTCCGTCAAAATCGGCTGATCCCAGTTCATAAACTTGTGCAAACCACCAGCTCGAGCAATCAACTCATCCCCTGGACGCAGCCATAGATGATAGGTATTGGACAGAATAATCCCAGAACCCATCTCTTTCAACTCTTCTGGGGACATGGTCTTTACAGTCGCCAAGGTCCCTACTGGCATAAACATAGGCGTCGGGAAAGTCCCGTGTGGGGTCACAATTTCCCCCAACCGGGCTCCCGTGTGCTTCTCTTTTTTAATCAGACGATACTGAATTGGTGAATCTTTCATCTTTTCTCCTTCCCTAGGAAAAACAGTCCTAGTTGCTGTCCCTATTGTAGCAAAAAAGAGCAAGGCTTGTCAGTAGACTGTTTTGGTCTTAAATTATCTGAATATTAGAATTGTGCAACTTTTTTCAGGAGCGTATAATTCCTTGACTTTCTTATTTAGAATGATTATAATTAAACTATCAAAATAAGAAAAGAGGAATTGAATGATGGAAAACACACTGGCTATTTTAAATCAATCTGTTGCTGACCTCTATGCTTCTCGCATCGCACTTCACCAAGTACACTGGTATATGCGAGGTGCTGGCTTCTCTAAATGGCATCCAAAAATGGATAAGTACATGGACTTCATCGATGAAACTTTGGATGAAATGAGCGAGCGCTTGATCACTCTCGGTGGCGCTCCTTACTCCACTCTCACTGAGTTCATCCAATATACAAAAATTGAAGAAGCTCCTGGCAAATTCCAATCTGTTGAAGATAGTTTAAAACGCGTCATTGAAATCTTCCAATACTTGACAGAACTCTTCCAAGAAGGCCTTGATGTCACAGACGAAGACGGTGAAAACGTAACAAACAGCCTCTTTGAAGATGCTAAAGGCGAACTTGAGAAAAATCTCTGGATGCTTTCTGCAGAACTTGGCTTGGCACCACAATTAGCAAGTCAAAAACAAACAAGCAACTTGAAAGAAGCTTAATAGACCAAAACGCCCTCGATCGAGGGCGTTTTAAAATCTCAGAAATTCCAAATCTTCATGAATACATCTAAAGAGCTTCTGATCACTTTATGTAAGAAACAAAAATCGATTAAAGAGACCCATAAGATCTAGAGCGTAACATCACCAATCCTGCATATTTCTGCTGCAAAATTAGATAGAAAAAATATTGAGTCTAGAATTAAAAACTCAATGTTTTTGTTGCAGACTTCACACTAATGCTGATTTTTGCTTATAGATCCAATACGACTCTATTATCAGACAGAAAGTTGCTAGATAGAAAGTCATTTGAACTCCCCATCTATCAGAAATAACTCCCATAATCATTACAGAAATCGAAAAAACAATGGTCGAAACAACTTCAAATGCCGCATAAACAGAAGCCAGATAGAGCTCCTCTACTCCCTCTTGAATAATCACATTTTCCGGGACCTCTTTAAGAGGGGCAAAGACTCCAATCCCTAAGGAAATGGTTAGAAATAGAAAAGGATTCGGGAATTGGACTAAAATAAATGTCAGCAATCCCATCAGAAGTACCGAACACAACATACTCTCCCATCTCCTTTTAAGGAGATACTCTGAATACCGATATGCTACTAACCCTCCAAAAATATTCCCCAGTGAAAAAAGAATGTTAACATAACCCCAGTACACTTCTGTCTCCTTGAGAACAACGCTCACAAAAACAAGGAGAATCGAGGATACCCAAATTGTATTGGCCATTATTTCCAAACTATTAACTTGCAACATCAAACGGAGAGAGCTATTCTTCCTAATCAGACTCCATCCTCTAAATAAAATAGTCCAATTTGATGTTGTCCCCACCTCCCCTATCTCTAATTTTGGTAAAAGGAAAAGGAGAAAGGAAGCCAAAGCAAACTGCATCAGTATCAAAAAGAAAGAGTTTTTCATCCCCAACAAGGGAACAATCCCAGCACCCAAACCCCATCCAATCAACTGAATCCCCTCATTTACTACGGAAAAAAGTGCATTAGACTTTCCCAAATCGTCAGCATATCGAGGAATAATAGCATGGGATGCAGGGACGGCAAAACCATCTAATACAGAAATCAAGCTAAAACTCGTATATAAAATAAATAAATTCATTTGTTTTTTTGTCATAAGGGCTAGTAACAAAAGAAATATAAAAAACGTTTTACCCGCCTGTGTTATAGACAAAATTCTATTCAAAGCCAAACTCTGCGTCAATAGAGGAAGAAGCAGGCTAGCTAAAAAAGAAGAAATCCCAATTACAATAGGAATAACAGCAGTCACCAGAGCAGACTTTGATAACATGTAAACATATGTCATAACCGATATTCGTAAAAAAATATCCGCTAGATTAGCTAAAGCTTGAGATACGATCAATAATTTAAACGCTTTTGACATTTAATTCACCTAATAGAGAGACAATTTCTGGAATGAGAATTAAGTCTACGAACTTTTCAAACTCTTGTAGTTCCCAAGAGCATTGTTTTTGAAAATCTATATCAGCCGATAAAGCACATCCTCCAGAACAAAAACCACCTATAACACAACTTTTACAATTTGAGTTATCTAAAAATGTTCTCGTTTCATGTTGGTAATTTAATAAATCAACCGTCTTCAAATTTCCCAGGATATACTCTGGCCTACCAACTGTAACCGTACTTCTGAACATATTTAATTCATTATCTATGTAGAAAACACGATCATAAGGAGATACATTCCAACAATAATTATATATTCCTTTATTTTGGCGTTGATTAAAAGATAATCCTAATTTATCTGTTAAATTTTGGCACGTCTGAATAAAACCTGCATGTAGATTATCAGGAATATTATCTCTAATTTTTATCAATTCCAGAAGTATATCGACTTCCGAAACAATAAAATCATCATATCCTGAGTCAAAGAATCTATCGTCTACTCTACCTATATTCCAGAAAAAATTCGATTTGGAAAAGTACCCATGCTCCTTAAAGTAATTAAATAAGTTTATAAGTTTATAAGTTTATAAGTTTATAAGTTTATAAGATTATCAATATTTGTCCTATCAAAATTTGTTCCAACATCAATAGTCAAACCAAAATCTAATAATACCTGTGTAATCTTCAATAATTTTTTTGTATTATTGGCAACTTTTGTTATTTTAACAGCCTCTTCATAGTTTTCAGGAAGAGTATTAACTGTAATCGCAATCCCTGAGATAATACCCCTATGAATTATAAGCTTTTTGGCAAAAAAAGGTAAAAATATTCCATTTGTTGTAATATCTATCTTTATTTTGTGTTCAACACAGTACTGAAATATTCGATCAATAATAGGTTCATTTTGAGGAAGTAGAGGTTCCCCTCCGAATAAACCAAAGCTTATATTCAATTTTGGATTATCACTAATTAGAATCGATATTTGTGCCAATGTTTCTTCCAACTCTTCAAGAGTAATCGGTTTTCGAACAAGCGATTTATATTGCTGCTGAAAACAATAACTACATCTTAAATTACATGAATAGGTTATCGCAAACGATATATAGATACTATTGTATGCATTTAATATCTTCTGATTATCATATAAATTGTCTACCGAAAAACTATCAGGATACCTTGTTGGAGTAACTAATAATTCCTCCATCTCTTCACTAATTTCAAGCATATTGTTTCGAATACAGCTTGCATCAACGATCAAAATCTTATTTTTAAAAGAGTTTATAACCAAGGCATAATCTTCCGTTAGATTTCTATAATAAATCGAATCAAGAGGTATTTTTTTAATTTGTCCTTTTTCCTTAATTGGAATTAATGTGCCATTTACTACCTCATACGCCATTTTAAAACCTCCTAATATCTACGGCGCATAGTTTTTTGACATACAATTATGTCTCCTAATTCAACTTCTTGTTCCATTAGATTATCAATTTCATTCATTTGTCGTAATTCTTCATCCGAAAATTCTAAAATCATAATATCACCTCAAAAAAAATTTTTTGTAAGCTTACAACTATAGTATATTTCACCTATACCTTTTCCGAATAAAATTCCCATATATGCTTAGTTCTCGTTTTCTATTATTAACTTGGTAAGAAAATCTTCATAGTGTTGAGCTAGGACATTACAGTCTAGAAGTCTCATGACCCCAATGCATTTCCTCATTTCGATCATTGCTAACTGATCCCCATCCTTTCTATATATCAATAGATTTTGTGCATATTTAAAAATCAATCTCTCGTACATTTCTGTATCATTAAAATAAGAATTTTTGAGTTGT
This sequence comes from Streptococcus sp. NLN76, assembly GCF_015686645.1. Taxonomy (NCBI): domain Bacteria; kingdom Bacillati; phylum Bacillota; class Bacilli; order Lactobacillales; family Streptococcaceae; genus Streptococcus; species Streptococcus sp. NLN76. Next base: position 7,791 of record NZ_JADPMS010000054.1, read on the forward strand.
TTTTCTAAATACATAGCATCCAGATATTCTTTTCGTTCAACACAAGTAATATAGGCGTTTAATAGCATAGAAGCAATTAATCTTCTATTATTGGGTAAGTCCTTGTAAAAATTGGTTCGATTATACATTTCTCTACATAGTAGCATTAGTGTCTCATGTTGAAGTACATCTAAAGTATTGGAGAATAGAAGTAATTCATAATGTCCCCAATAGTCAACACTAAACAGATAGTTTGTTAAATAAGCAACATCAGAATCTGTATAATACGTCTCCCCAGTTAAATCTTGGAGACGAATTTTTATCAAAATACAATTTAAACTATGAAATAGGATCCTAGTATCTCTTTTTTCAGTTTGGCTAATTAATAATTTTTTCATGCCAGCAATATTTTTTGTGCTAACAAATATTTTTATTTGTTGAAGAATTTCATTCAGCTCATCTCTACGGAAATCATGTGCGGCATAAACAAATTCATCAATTGGCATATTTATCTCATCCAAAATAGCAATAAATTTAGTAATTGTTAAATCTGTTTCACCTTTTTCAAATCTCGATAATTGAGAGATAGAAATCCCTGACTTTGCCACATCTTTCAAGCGCAAACCTCTGGCTGTACGAAACTTTTTGAAAAGTCTACCTATTTTTTCCATAATTTACCTCCACTAAGCAAATACGGGAATATCCTTTTTTTTAGATATCTATAGTATATACTGTAACAAAAGAAAAGAGGAGTTCTTTATGAAAATAAGTAAATTATATTTAACGTTAACTCTATTTTTAAGCCTTATTATTATCGTTGTAGGTTAGGATGTTCAACCTAAATTATTCATAGATAAAAATCCAAACCACCCAACAAGTAGCTTGGACAAGGGCTATAAGCTCATATCGTAACCCATTTGGAGATTTTTTTGTATAATAGCCAATGCGCACCACGACAAACGCATGAAGAAAACTCCCTATTGAAAATTTTCAGTAACCGATAAATATTCGTAAAAACGACCTCTTAAGCCTATAATTAGCTTAGGAGGGCATTTTTATGGATGTTATGATTTAAAGTCTATTGAAGATAAGAGAGAGAGTTGGAAAATTCGTCATACTCTCGTTGATATCGTTCTTCTTATTTTCTTTGCTCGCCTATCTGGAGCTGAGTATTGGGAAGATATTGAAGATTTTGGGAAATGTTACGAACACAGTCTTCGTACGGTTTTATCCTTAGAAAACGGGATTCCATCACATGATACCATGCAGCGTGTCCTAGCGACTATAAATCCTAATGTTTTGATTAATCTCTCTATA
>NZ_JADPMS010000055.1:0-9015 GCF_015686645.1 Streptococcus sp. NLN76
ACAATGGACTGAAATGTTGGCGCGGTTCCAGACCTAAGGCCCTATCTAAAGGAATGAAACTTTTCTCACCTTGTTTCCGAAGACGACGGCGTTTAAAAGTTACTGTATCAAACAAAAAGGTTATCTGACGTTCCTCCAAACGATCAATAGACCAACCATCTTCTAAATAGGGCTGAATCAGAAATTTATCCAGCAATTCTAGACAGTGGCTTAGAGAATCTATGAATAACTCAGAAAAAAGCAATGAAAAAACTTCCTCAACTTCGGATAAATTTTGACAGTCCTTTAATTTCTCGAAAATCTCTGATACAATAGTCATAGGTTCTATATCCTTTCGGGTTGATTTTGCACTTCCTAGGATATAGGACTTTTTTATTTTTTTCAATCGGCTACCGAGAATTATTTTACACTAACCAAGCTTATTTATCTCATTTGTCGTCAAAACAAAAATTTTGGTTATTGATATCCAGATACTAAATGACATCAGCCGCAAATGTTAAAAGTCATCTCTATACCATTATTTCAGATATGCTTTTAACATTAAGGATCCCCTCGTTCGTTAGAGCATTTTACCTTGGATTGCTATAGGTTATGAAACTGGTTTTGATTGGTTTCAATTGTACTAATTAGTTATTTTTTGGTACAATAAGGTCATGAAAGAATTATTTGAAAAAGAAGTCTTAGATTTAAAAACCATGATTGTTTTCCGAAAGGCTGATCGTTCCATTCGCTGTTTGGAGCAAAAGGCGGCACGGGATCATGGTTTAACCCCGAGTCAATTCTCCGTTCTCGATACTCTTTATGCCAAGGGTAAAATACGGATTCAAGATTTGACTGATCGTATGTTAGCAACCTCAGGGAACATGACCGTTATTATCCGCAATATGGAGCGGGATGGTCTGATTACGCGTGTTTGCGATCCTTCGGATCGCCGAGCCTTCCTGATTGAATTAACTCCCCAAGGTAAGGAACAAATTGAAGCTATTTATCCTGAACATATCGCTTATGTCAAGGAAGCTCTTTCTGTTTTAACCCAAGAGGATAAAGAAGATTTAATTCGGATTTTGAAAAAATTTAAAAACTTGAGCTAAATTGTTGCTAATTAGTAATAAATGTTCTATACTATGATTTGTAAAGAAAAAGGAGAATAAGAAATGAAAAATATTCTATTTATCGTCGGCTCACTACGTGAAGGTTCCTTCAACAAACAAATGGCTGAAACAGCTGAAAAAGTCCTTGAAGGCAAAGCCAATGTTAGCTACTTAGATTGGAAAGATGTCCCTGTCTTTTCTCAAGACTTGGAAGTTCCAACTCCAGCTCCTGTTGCTGCTGCTCGTGAAGCTGTCCAAGCTGCAGATGCTATCTGGATCTTCTCACCAGTCTACAACTTCTCTATTCCTGGATCTGTTAAAAACCTTCTAGACTGGCTCAGCCGTGCGTTGGATCTTTCAGATACTACTGGAGCTTCTGCTTTGCAAGACAAGGTATCTACTGTATCCCTTGTGGCTAACGGTGGTCACGACCAAGCTGCAGACATCTATCGCAACTTGATGCCATTTATCCGCACTCAATTTGTGGACCAAGTGACTACATCACGTGTGAATGACTCTGCTTGGGTAGATGGTACATTCGTTGCTTCTGAAGAAGTTATCGCTGATTTGAACAAACAAGCTGATGCTCTTCTTGAAGCCCTCAACTAATAGTCGAAAAAAGTTAGAACACCAAAAAACCTTTGCTCACAATAAAGCAAAGGTTTTTAGCATTATTTAATGTTTAATCTTCTCCTCTAAAGAAGCCTTGATCCTGTAAGGCCGCTAGGGTTTCTGCTCTTTTAGCAGGTGAGTGAGCCATTTCTTTCGAAATTTTGCTTGTGAAGGCTTCGAGGCGATTGTTAAAGGAGCGAAGATCATAGTAGGCTTCAATTTCTTTATCATAACCTTCGAGAGCCTGGCTCGGATTTTCCAATTCTTGATACTGGTTTTCCATGTGGATGATCTTTCTTGGTAAGCGAGGCTTGATCTGCGGATCCTGATCCGGCCAACCTAAAGCCAGGCCTACGGCTGGGTAGACATATTCTGGTAAAGCCAGAAGTTGGCAAAGTTGCTTGGGATCGTTAAGGATGCTGCCGAGGTAGACAGTTCCAATCCCTAGGCTTTCTGCAGCCACTACCATGTTCTGAGCTGCCAAGAGGGCATCTGCATAAGCAGATAAGAAGCGTTCTGGGCTACCTTGTACCAGTGCCGGCGCACCTTGTGCTTCTGCAATTTTCGTATTTCTTGCCTGGTCCACTAAGAAAACAAAGAGCTGTGGGGCAGACTCGATGTAAGCCTGCTGGCCAATTTCAGCTAATTCCTTCTTCAGGCTCGGATCTGTAATGCTTAGGATTGAATAGGATTGCCGGAAGTTGCTGGTTGGAGCCTGTTGGGCAACCTCCAATAGGAGATTCAATTCTTCTTGTGCTAGCTCTTGCTGGCGAAATTTTCGAATACTACGATGGTGTAATAGCGATTGAATGGTTTCGTTCATGATACCTCCTATATTTCTCGGACAAAAATCCAATCCTTGGAATCCGATAATTCCTCTTGATAGACAAAGCCTGCCACATTCATATCTTTAATTTCCTCCAATTCTTGAATCGGATTTTCCGCCAGGGCTTGGATTAATAGACCCCGCCCTTTTTTGGAGATAGTGGAGTGCGTTTTGAAGACACCTCCCTTTTTTTCTTTAAATTGGATTCGGATAAAATTGTCTCTGACTTCCTTGGAGAATACTTGCTCAAATTCAGATGAGAGCAGAGAAAGCACGGCATCTTTGCCGATCGCAGCATCAAAATGGGGACGCCAGAATTGACTCAAACTTTGTCCCGCTACTTGGAGGGGAACTTGAAAGTCCAAGCGATGAGCCGCCATGGGAGTCAAAATAGGTACACATCCATAAAGACTAGAGGTAATGTAGACTTGGTTCCAGAAAGGATTGTCAACTTGTTCGCGATTGAATTGCCGATACATGAGCCCATTAAAAAGTTGCAGAGCTGGCTTGCTCTTAGCCTGGCCTTGACGCAAAGCTGTGAAGCGGTCTTCTTCTTCCTTTGCCTTATCCTCTTTTAATTTGAAAAAAGCCGACCAGTCTTCAACTTGCTCTAAAGCCTCAAGGACAGCTTGACCAGCTGGAGATAGTGGCTGGCTTTCCGTAAACGTCCCAGACATATCTAATTCCTTAGCTGTGGGCAGTAAAATCTTCATCATTTTCCTTTCTAATGTCAGGTCTCCTCCAATCATGTGATAGGATTTAACCAAGTGACTTAGGATCTCTTCATGTGGATAACGACCATCCAAGGGAATGCTAACCCAGTACTTCTTGTTCATATGGAAGCCTGGATAAGCCTTGTGGCTTTTAATGAGCTCCGAAACCTGGTCAGACTTGACGGTTAAAATCGTGACTGGACCTTCATTGCGCGGATCAATTTTAACCCAATCGATTTCCTGAACCACTCCAAACCAACTTTGTTTGGAGCCATAACGAAAGACGGCCGCTTTGGGATGAGCTGTCCAAAGAAATTCTAACTCCCAACCCCAACGAATAGTTACCAGTTGAAGCAGAGATTCTGCTTGATCGGAAAAGACTGTTGGAGGTTGACTGATCAGCCTCTCCATGTGACCTAATCGGTCCCATAACACCTCCCGCACTTGGCCAACATAAGCCCCCTTGCTAGAAGGAATAAAAGCCAAAGGATAATCAGACTCCGCGTGAGGATCCCAGAGACTGATGTCCATCTTGGACGCTTGAGAATCCCATTGGAGGCGGAGCGCAAGCTCCACCTCCTCCAAGAGTTCCTGGTAGTGATAGGTATCCCCATCCTTAAAAAAACCAACAGCTTCCAGTCTCTGTTCATAAATGGGATTTTGAAAAAAGCTTGAACGCCAGTCCATTAGCCAACAACCTTGGTCCCATGAAGTTGATCTACGCCAAACCGTTGAGCAATTTTATCACGATTTTCTAGATTGATCCCTCCGCCAAGCAAAATCTCAATTTTCCCAGCGGCGCGTGCGACGATTTGATCAAGCTGCTCTGCATAGAACCAGATATCTTGATCTTGCGGACCACCGTGAGTCAGAATTCGTTTAAATCCAGCTTGAGCTAACCAATCCAAGGACTCCAAGCGTTGTTCCCAAGGAATTTGGTCAAAGGCCATATGGAAAACAGCTTCGTCATCACCCACTGCCTTCAAGAGCTTTTGAAGATTTTCTTTGTCCAAGCTTCCATCTTTCAATAAAGCCCCAAAAACAAAGGACTGGATTCCCATCTCCTTGGAAACTTGAATCTGCTCCACCATTAGCTCCACTTCTTCTGGACTATAGACGAAATCCCCACCTCGTGGACGAATCATGAGTGCAATGGGAAGACCCAGTGGTAGCGCTTCTTCAATCATTTCTGGACTCGGAGTAACACCTCCTACAGACAAATCTCCACACAACTCCACACGCTCTGCCCCTGCCTCCAAAGCAAAAGGAATCAACTTGACATCTTCCGTACAAAATTCGTATAACATTTGTTCACCTCCATGTATTCCTATTCTTATTATACAAAAAACTCAGGTCGCTGTTGACCTGAGTTGACTGGTACTCTATTTTTTCGCCCGCTGCTCCCAGTAAGCAGCGTTTTTAACACCCAGACTAGTTGGGTTGAAATCAGGATTTTTCCCTTCTTTTCTTTGTTTTTCATAATCTTTCAATAATGTAAACGCAAGAGGGGAAAGGAAGAGAATAGCGGTAACGTTGAGCCAAACGGTAATTCCACTAGCAATCTCCCCCATGGTCCAAGCCATTTGACTAGAAGCAATTCCTGAGTAAATCAACATCCCTACCATCAAAATCTGCATAATCGTAAGGGGAACTTTCAACTTTTCAGGCTTCAACAAATAGCGAAGATTGGTTTCCGCAATATAGTAATAACTCATCAAGGTTGTAAAGGCAAAAAATACCAGCGCAAGGGCCACAAATACAGGTCCGAAGTTGCCTAAAACAGAAGAAAGAGCCGTTTGCGTATAGAGAGCACCTGCACGATCGGGGTTGGTATCTGCCAAATGGGCCACCACCGGATTTGAATTCGCATCAAAAACATTGTAAGACTTGGTCAAAAGAATGACTAAAGCTGTCCCTGTGCAAACAAATAGTGTATCGATGTAGACAGAAAAGGCTTGTACCAAACCTTGTTTAACTGGATGGGAAACTTGGGCAGACGCTGCAGCAGCAACTTGAGACCCTTGTCCAGCTTCGTTTGAGTAAACTCCCCGTTTAACCCCATAAGAAATGGCTGAACCAAGCAAGCCCGCAAACATAGGTTCTAACCCAAACGCAGAATTAAAAATCAACTGGAAGACAGGGATAACTTGATCGAAATTCGCAAAAATAATCACGAAAACCATTAGGAGGTAAATACCTGCCATAAAAGGAACCACAACTTCCGCAATTTTAGCAATACGCTGAATTCCACCCAAAACAATCATCAAAAGTGCAGCTACTACCACCAAGGTAGTAGCAAGTGGAGGAATACTCAAGGCATTATTCATAGCCACACTGATTCCATTAACCTGAATCCCAGACATGAGAAAGGCAAAGGAGAACGCTAAAATAAAAGCCATGGCCATCGCCAATTTCCTTAATTTAAGCCCTTTTTCGATATAGTAGGCTGGACCACCGTAAAAATGACCATCGACCTCTTCTTTATAGACTTGACCTAGGGTTGTCTCCACAAAGGCAGATCCAGCCCCGACAAAGGCAATCACCCACATCCAAAAAACAGCTCCTGGTCCACCAAATGCAATGGCCGTGGCAACACCCGTAATATTCCCAGTCCCGACTCGACCAGAAAGAGCTACTGAAAGTGCTTGGAAAGAAGATATTCCTTGTCCATCCTCAGGTTTTTCAAACATCATCCGAATCATTTCTGGAATCATCCGAATTTGAACAAACTTGGTACGAATTGTGAAATACAAACCTGCTCCAATTAGAAAAGCCAGCAATGCTGGGCTCCAAATCCAATCAGACAGCGTTCTGACGAAATCCATTTACTTAGTAATCCTTTCTTAATTGCTCTAGATTTTTTTCAAAAATATCCGGTAAAGGTGCTGAAAACACCATTGTTTCCCCAGTTCGAGGATGCGTGAAGCCCAGCTGAGCCGCATGCAGAAATTGTCCATGACCACTCAAGGTTTTCTTTGGGCCATAGAGTGGATCACCGGCAACTGGGTGACCAATGTAAGCCATGTGAACCCGAATTTGATGGGTACGACCTGTTTCTAACTGCAACTCCACAAGACTATAGTTCCCAAAGCGTTCCAAGACTGTGAAACGAGTGAGGGCGGGTTTGCCACTGGCTTGGACTGCCTGCTTCTTCCGATCTTTCTCACTCCGACCAATTGGAGCTTCAATCACTCCCTTGTCACTTGGCAGGTTGCCATGCACCAAGGCCAAATACTTCCGTAGGGATTTTTTTTCTTTTAATTCCTGTGCCAGTTTTTCATGGGCTTGATCATTTTTGGCGACCATTAGAAGGCCAGAAGTATCCTTGTCAATCCGGTGGACAATCCCTGGCCGCATGACACCATTGATACCAGATAAATCTTGGACATGATAAAGCAAGGCATTGACAAGGGTTTCATTCGGATGGCCAGGGCTCGGGTGCACTACCATTCCCTGTGGCTTATTCACAACTGCCACATCTTGGTCTTGATAGACTAAATCGAGAGGAAGATTCTCTGGCTGGATATCCAATTCCTCCGGTTCTGGCAGTTGATAAGAGATGATATCCCCTTCCGCGACAGCATACCTCGGCTTTTTAGCCTGACCATTCACGAGAACAAGGCCAGCCTTTATCTGTTCATTGGCCAGGCTTCGAGATAGTTCTGTGTTTTCAGCCAAGACCTTGTCTAGGCGCTCTCCACCTATTTCTACCTTAAACTCCATCTTCATCCTCCCTTAAGAGATCTAAAATTAAAATAGCAACTCCAACAGTTAAGTAGGTATCTGCCAGATTAAAAACGGCAAAATCGATAAAGGTGAGTTGGAACATATCAACCACAAAACCTTGGCTAGCCCGATCAATAAAATTGCCTATACCCCCAGCCATCATTAAAGCCAAACCAACTTGACGCTCCCATTGATTGACTCTAGCCTTGAAAAAGTAGTAGCCAGCGACTCCCATGGCCAAAGCGGTTGTTAAGAAGAAAAACCAAAACTGTCCTTGAAGCATCGAGAATGCGGCTCCTCGATTCTGCAAATAGGTCAAATCCATAATTCCCGGCCAGAAGGTTAACTGTTCGCCAATGGTAATATGGTCCACGACCCAGGATTTCAAAAGTTGGTCGCCCACTATCAAGAAAAAGCCGAGAATCAACAATAAAACTTTTCTAGACATAACCAATCTCCTCTGCTGCTTCAACTAGCAATTCCAAGAAGTCCTGGGCAATGGCTGACAACTCAGTACCTGAACGGTAAGCACAAACCATGGTATTCTTACGTCCTTCCTTGACCGGCAAGGCCACGATCCCCGGACTCACTTCCTTGTCTAAAAAACCAGATCCTGTCGCATAGCCATGGGTCCGTTTTAACAGACCATTCAAGGTTGCCCGATCCGTTACTTCATAAAGCACCGGACTCGTTGAGGTATCAAAAAAGTTTTCAGAATAATAGAGGTACTCATCTTTTTCTTGGGTAAAGCGAACCGTAGGATAATTCTCCAAGTCTGACATGGAAATCTCACTTTTTTCAACCAAGGGATGATTTTCCGCTAGATAAATATGAGTCGGGAATGAAAATAGCTCTTGTATTTCCAAATCCATTTTCTGTAACTTTTGCTGAATCCCTTTTTCATTTTGACTGTTCAAATAAAAGAGACCAATCTCACTGTGTCCCTTATATACCTCATCTAGGATTTGCAAGGTCGTGGATTCAAACAGTCGAAAATCTCGATGTTCAGGCCAGAGACTCGCTAACTTATTTAAAATATCGGGTAAGAAGTCATAATGCTGACCCGCCACAGAAAACTCTGTTGCTTCTTCTGGAGATTGGTATTGATTTTCTAGGACATCAAATTCCTGAACCAAATTCTTAGCCTTTTCATAGAAAGGCATCCCCCTTTGGGTCAAGAATGTCCCTGAATTGGTCCGATTAAAAATCTTAAAGCCAAGCTCCTGTTCCAAATCCCGAATCGACATGGACAAACTCGGTTGACTAATGTACAACTTCTCCGCCGCTTCTCGGAAGGTGCCACTATTGGCCAATGCCACCACATTCCGCAATTGTTGAATATTCATATTCCTACCTGTTTCAAAAAACTTCCTTCTATTGTACACTATGTCAGCCAAAAATTCTAGGTCTATCAAGGAAAAAAGCCCTTACAAGTAACTCTATACTCTTTGAAAATCAAATTTAACCGTTGTCAGATCAGACAGTCTAGTAGACTGTCTGAGATTCTAGTTGAAAAAACGAAGTTTTTGTCAACTTTGCCGTACTTATTGTATGTGTCAAGTTATTCTCGGAAATTTGAAAAATCAGTCTCAAATCTAGGACGTGCGTGAATTTCAGTTTGAAAATTGCAAAAACACATAAATATCATTGTCATTCAAATTGAATGATTCAGTAAGTCAATCTCCACCTTATCGTTCTTAGTGTTTCTAATATGCAGGTCTTCATATTAGGTAGTGCGGGTCAGATAGCATTGTATGCTATCTGAGTTACAAGATAAGGAGAGCAAAGCTCTCTACAAAGCAGCCTTTAGTAAATGGCTAAGTGATTCGATTCCCGAATCACTTAGCATCACTAGATTTCGAGCCAAGGTCTCGAAATCTCCGTCATTTAGCAGTTGTTTCTCAACTGCTAATGATTCCACTACGGTATGAAGACCTGCTTCTTTATTCCTTCCGAACGATCTAAAATAAACTCGATAAGCGTCCCATAGCTGAACTCTTGGGACCATACACTGGTATGGTTGCCTGTGGAATAGTGTGCTCTTTGT
>NZ_JADPMS010000056.1:0-8939 GCF_015686645.1 Streptococcus sp. NLN76
GGTCGGTGTATCGATAATGGCCCATTAGAAGGTTGGCAAGGACAAATAAAGGAAATGCGAGAGGTGCTGTATCCCAATGTAGCTACTTTCGAAGAGATGAAGGAAGCGTATGAAAAAACAATTGATTACTACCATCATCATGATCCACAGGAAAGATTTGAAGGAAAGACACCTGCACAAGTAAGAGCTGAGGCAAAGGCGAATCCCCAACAAGTAACCCAGTATCCAATTAAGTAAGCTAAAAAATACATTGATTTTTGGAAAAATATTGCCAATAAAAAAAACCAGACCGCCTAAATTTAAGGCAGTCTGGTATCAAACATTTTATTTATTTCAACTGTCTACTTGACACGGTACGTATCAAAGGCTGTTAGAAGAACTTTTCTTTCAACCAAAACAAGGATTGGTTCTAGTGGTTTTTCACAACTATCAGATCAACTTTGTATTTTTGATCAGTCTCTTATTCCTTTTTAGAGAATTGGGATACTGGAATCATAATTTTGGAGGTGTCATATGGAAATAACACGAGAAGATATTCGTAGAGTTTTTGGTCGCTATGGTATGGAATGTCGTTTTGATTCTCCTCATCCTGGTGTGCATTACAAGGATGGTTGTTTCTTAACTTTTGATCAATTACCTTTACCAAGTGAGATGTTTAGTGACCCCGCCTTAATCGAAGAGCATGAGCGTCGTACACGTTTAGCCCTTGAGATGGAGGAATAGTTGTCTTTTAATAGGGAGGTCGTAATTGGAATGAATCTGGGAGGTATCCTATGGAAATAACACGAGAAGATATCCGTAAAATTTTAGATCGCTATGGAGCAAAGTATCGTTTTGATTCTCCTACACCAGGTATTCGTTTTAAAGATGGTCAATTTTGGACTTCTGATCAGGTTCCAAGTGCGGAGGAGTTATTTGGGAACCTTGAATTGATGGATGCTTACCAGGAGAAGTTGCTGAAGAGATTTGAAGAGGGAGACTAATCTTCTTTTAGAGTGAATTTTGTGAGTTTTAAAAGTCGTTCTTCCTACACAAAACACCAGAGTTCTTGTTGACTCTGGTGTTTTCACCTATTTCTCATCTGTTTTCGTAGAAGGTAGAGGAAGTAGGGACTGCCGATGAGGGTGAGGGTGATACCAGTGGGAATGTTGCTTCCGACTAGATAGGTGCGGGTGAGGGTGTCGGCGGTTAGGAGGAGTAGGGCACCGGTTAGGAGGGCAGCTGGTAGGCGCCAGCGGTGGTCGGCTGGGAAGAGGATGCGGGTGATGTGGCTGGCAAGGAGACCGACGAGGGTCATGTTGCCGGCTAGGGTTAGGCTGAAGGCGACGAGGGCGCTGGCTAGGATGAGAAGGATGCGGCGTTGGCGGCTGAGGGCTAGTCCCAACCCAATGGCGGTTTGGTCAGAGAGTTGGAGGAGGTTGAGGGGCCGGGCCTGGGTGTAGGTCAGGATCCAGAGGATCAGGAGGATGGGGGCGGCCAGGGTCAGGCTGTCCCAATTATTTCCCGTCATCCGGCCAGCCAGCCAGGAGACGACATAGTTGAGTTTCTGGATATCGACGCGGCCGGTGATGGCGACCAGGCTCGAAGAGAGGATGGTGGAGAGGGTTACGCCCGCGATGATGAGCTTGACGGGTTGAATCCCCTCTCCTTTTTTGTGGGAAAGAAAAGAAGCGAGGGCAACCGTAGCAAGTCCGCCTGGGATGGCCAAAAAGGGAAGGTAGCGGATCAAGAAGGGATCGGTTAGATCCATCTGCGTCAAGGCTAGGGTCAGAACCAGGCCAACTCCAGCGTTCATTCCCAAGGTCGAGGAATCCGCTAGAGGATTGCGGGTGAAGGTCTGTAATAAGACACCGCTCAAGCCCAGAGAGGCCCCTGCTAACAGGCTGACCAAGATTCGTGGTAAACGAATTTCTTGGAGAATGAAGCGGATTTGGTTGGAGGCTTGGCCTTGGAGGAGGTCTCCCAGGTCTGCTAGCCTCCATTCTACATCCCCCATGGCCAGGGAAAGGAGCGAGCTAACCAGAACCAGGAGGACCAGTATCAGCATTTTTAGGGCTGGGGACAGCCGCTTAGGTTGGTTCATACAATTGTCCTTTTCGCATCAAAATCAAGAAAATCGGTAGCAGTAGGAGGCTGATCAAGGCATTGAGAGGGGTGCCAGGAAGTAGGATGGCCAGCAGGTCACACAGGAGGAGGAAGCTGCCTCCGGTCATGGCAGCTAGGGGAAGGAGCAGGCTATAGGAGTGTCCGATCCAACGGCGGAGTAGGTGGGGGATAATCAGTCCCACAAGGGCTAGACTTCCGACCAAGGCTACGGCAGCGGCAGAGAGCAGGAGGACGACTAGCAAGAGAACTAAACGGAACCAGGCTGTGTCCTGTCCCAGCCCTTGAGCCACTTCTTCGTTTAAGCTGAAAATCGTTAGTTGGTATGCTAGCATTTGGGCTAGGAAGAGGCCAATCAGGATGGGCGGCGCAATGACGGCCAGCATCTGCCAGTTGGTTGCGGCTAGTCCACCAGCTAGCCAGCCAATAATGGCTGTGGACAGGTTGAAGGCTAGGATGAAGCCCTGTCCCAGAGCCGTAAAGAGACTGGCCACCATGGCTCCGGCTAAGATGAGACTGGTGGGTTCCAGTCCCCGTCCCCGCCGGTAGGAAAGACCTAGGACGAGAGCGGTTGCCACCCCCGCCCCCAAGAGGCAGAGGAGGAGAATCTGGCTATAGTGGAGGGCGCCCAGAAAGGCATACCCCCCAGCTAAGGCTAGTCCTGCCCCAGCATTGATGCCAAGGAGACCGGGATCAGCGATGGGATTGCGGGTTAGACCCTGCATGAGGGCGCCGGAAACGGCTAAACTGGCTCCCACTACTAGAGCAGCCAGGGCGCGTGGGAGGCGGATATCCCAGATAATCAAACTGATTTGTTCCTGCTGCTGCGGATGCAAGAGAACTTGCAGGACGGCGTCAAAATCGTACCAAGGTTGTCCCCAGCTGAGGTTGAGCAGGACTTGACCGAGGATAAGGAGGGCGAGACTGCAAAAAACAAGCCAAAAAAATCTTGGCTTGTTTTGCGGAATCCCTGTTGGGGTTGGTTTCATAGGAACTCCTAGTTCATATTCATTGAATTTCAAAATCTGACATTGTTAAGCTTCTTTGATGAACTTTTTTGATTACGTGTAATCACGCTAAATTGATAATATTCAACAGGTCCCCCGGACCTGTTGAACTATCTTCATCGGCTTTTCTCGTCTTTTTATTTGAAATTAGTTAGGCATCATTTTTTGGAATCCTTCTTGGATCGTTTTTAATTCGTATTCTAGACTGAGTGGGTCGTTGAAGTAGAAGGCGTTGGCATCAACTTTGAGGACCCGATTTTTCTCAACAGCTGGTTGGGATTTCCAGAGGTTGCTTTCGTAGAGGGCAGATCCTGTTTCTTCATTTTCAGCAGCTACGACGACGATGTCCCCTAGATACTCTGGGAGGGCATCTTGGTTGACCGCTAGATAGCCAGGTTTAAAGACCTCCTCTTGCACTTTTTGAGGGGCCTTGAAACCAAGAGTTTGGTAGACAACCTCACCCCCACGGCCCCAGTTATTTCCGAAGAGGTAGATGTCTTTTTCAAAGAGGCCCATGACCGTCACAGTCACATCTTCTCCCAACTGGTTACGGAGTTCTCGGCCGATTTTGGCTGTCCGGTCTTTCCAATTGGCGATCCACTCATCCGCTTCTTTTTCTTTGCCAAAAACTTGACCAAAGGAATTCAAGAGTTGGAGATAGTCGTTCTTGCCATAGGTTACAGCCAAGGTTGGCGCGATCTTCTGCAGCTCCTTGAGGTTAGGGTCGTTGGACTCAACGACAATCAAATCAGGGTTGGCTTTGGCAATGCTTTCCAAATCTTCTGGCATAAGCACTTGCGCATCCTTGACCCGGTCCTTGAGGACGGGATTCTTGGCATCATAAGTTGTGACCGACACGGGATCAAAGCCGAGCTGGTAGAGGTAACCGGTATAGCTAGAGGAAAGACTGACAATCCGTTGAGGATTCTGGGGAATATCCCCCGAGTAATCAAAGCCGTCAATCTTTGGCTTGCTTGAGAGGACAACGTCCACCTTAGCGTTGGATGTGGAAGAGGACGACGCGCAGGCCGCAAGTGTCACAAGTAGCAGGCCGAGACCTAACCAAGTAAGCAGTTTTTTCATAATCTCTCCTATTCTTTTAAAAGCTGATAACTAAGACAAACAGGCTTGCCGTAGATGGGATCTTGGACAATTTGCGCCTCTATGGAAAAAATAGAACGCAAAACCTCAGCTGACATCACCTCTGAGACCGAACCCTCAAAAGCGATGTGCCCATCCTTCATGGCCAACAAACGATGGGAAAACCGGGCTGCCAGATTGAGATCATGCAAGACCATCACGATGGTCTTGCCCTGGCTTTGGTTCAAGTCTGCCAACAACTCTAGCACCTCCAGCTGATGATTGAGATCCAGGTAAGTCGTCGGCTCATCCAAAAAAATCCAGTCCGTATCTTGCGCCAAGGCCATGGCAATCCAGACCCGCTGCCGCTGCCCACCAGACAAGGCGTCCACCGGCTGGTCCTGAAAGTCCGCCACTCGCGTCACCTCCATAGCCCAGGCAATCTTCTCCCGGTCCTCTGAGCCCAAACGCCCCATGGCTGACAAGTGTGGATACCGCCCATAAGAGACCAAATCAAAAACGGTAATCCCCTCCGTCGCCGACTGTACCTGCGGTAACAAGGCTAACTTGCGGGCCACCTCTTTGGTTTTCATCTGAGCAAGGACCTGCCCATCCAGAATTACCTGCCCCTTGTCTAAGGGGAGGATCCTAGTTAAAGCTTTGAGAAGGGTGGACTTGCCACTGCCGTTGGCCCCGATAATGGTCGTCACCTTGCCAGATTCCAGTTGACAAGACAACCCATCCAGCACCAGCTGATTCCCATAAGAAACCTGAATGTCCTTGGCTTGCATGACCCAGTCCTCCCCTTCTCTATCGTTCAAACACACTCATTATACCACAAAAAAGAGAAAAAGGAGATTTGTCAGACAATTCTAAGGAACGGTATTTCTTATTAAAAATTATTCCATTAAAATTCCCAAATATTTTAAAATAGAACCTTAACTTTTACTTCTATTTTGACAAAATCAAGAAAATGACAAAATAGAAGATAAGAAATAGTTTCTATTTGAATAAAAGTGCCAAAATGTTAAAATAGACATAGAAAATGAGATTCTATTTTGACAAAAGGGTTAAAATGACAAAATAGAATCCAACGCTTCATTTCTATTTGAACAAAATTTGATTTTTTTAAGTAACAGAATGGTCGATCTAGCAGAGAGGAGGATTTGATGGATTACAAAGAGTTAAAGAAAGTCTATTATGGGAATTTTGATGCTTATGAGAGAGAGTATCAGCAACGTTTGGAAGGATATAGTACCATTGTTACCCAACTTTACCCAAGATTGATGAAAAGAGAAAACTTCCAAACATCTAGCTATCCCCTGTTCGTCGTGGTCTTGCCGACGATTCTAATGTTGATAGAGAAAATTACAGTTGCTTCTGGTAAGATTCAGGATTTGGCAGCGGATTTACCAGCTGTCGCCCATTATCAATTTTTTAGTGAGCAAATGTATCAGTCAATCATCTCCACAAATGCTATTGAGGGCATTCGGACAAGGCGGAAGGACTTGGTAGAGGCTCATCGCATTGTGACAGAGGCTCCAGATGCTGAATCTACACGTAAAAACCTATCAACGGTGAAAATGTACCAGCAGATTTTAGAGGGAACGACTTTTAATCTCCAGACTTTGAAAGATATTCGCTCTCTTTATGATCTCTTGCTTGAAGGGGAAGTGGGCTCAGAAGATCAATTGGATGGGGAGCTCTTTCGAAAAGGGGGTGTTCAGATAAGCGATGATCGGACAGGAAAAGTCATCCATCGTCCCCCCTTATCGGAAGAAGGGATATGCAACATGTTGGAGTCCTGGCTTCAATTTCTGGGAGATGAAGAACTTCCTTTTCTAGTGAAGGTTTGTATTGGTCATTTTTTCTTTGAAAATACGCATCCATTTTATGATGGGAACGGGCGATTTGGTCGCTATCTAATGGCTAAGACAGTCGCTAATAACTTGGATACTTTCACCGCGCTTGTGATTTCCCAAAAAATCAATGAGCATAAAAATACTTATTACAAACTCTTTCAACAGACGGGCGACTATTTGAATCGCGCTGATGCGACCTTTTTTGTTCAAGGTCTTTTAGCCCTTATTCAAGAAGGACAGGAAGATATCCTCCTGCTCCTAGCTGAAAAACGGGATTTATTGGAAGACTATCGTGAGAAAATCAATGCTCTGGAAGAGACTCCGGAACAAGAAAAACACATCCTTTTTGTACTTGCTCAGGCAAAACTATTTGTGTCAGATGATAGTGGGATGGAGGAGCGGGAACTGGTTAAAATTGTAAGCCAGAATGCTCCAAAGGTATCTGTTCGGTCGATTAAACAGGCTCTGCGAACGTTAGTTGATAAGAATTTGCTTCAAGTTGTCAGTCGCAGACCCCTTCGCTACCGTCTGACAGAGACTTTATAAGACTAAAAATCCTCTCACTGCCATGGCAGGAGAAGTTTTTTGTAATCAAAACAGTTTCAATTAATCAAGTTCATCAAAAAGGTGACAATGTGAAATCTAATGAGTATTATTGGTAAATCCATCTGATTGAGAGGCTTGTAGAATCTACCATACTGGGGGATTTTCGTTTATTATAGGAATTAAGATGTGGGTTTGGAAGAGTTGATCGTCTCCTTGAGCTTGATATAGTCCGTGATAGGTGTTGACGAGGGATTTCATGTTGGGGATTCCTAGACCTTGTCCATCAGTGAGTTTGATTTTGGGATTGTAGGGATTGACTGCGTGAATGGAAAGACGTCCTTGTTCTACAAGGATGGTTAAGTGAATCCATCGGTCTTGCTTGGATTGTAGATATTTAGTTGCTTTTAAAGCGTTGTCTAATAAATTACCGATGAGCACAGCGGTGATTTGTGGGGCCAAGCTTTGGTATGGTCCAAGTGAGCAAGTTATCTCAAGAAATGTATCTTGTTGATTTGCAAGTGCTTCCTTCGTCTGTAGGAGAAGATTGAGTGCTGGGTCAGAGCTATGCTTCAGGATTTCTTGTTCCTGCCAGTTCATTTGACCTCCTAACTGTTCTATGGCTTCTTGGTAACGTTGGGTTTGAAGGAGCCCTTGTAAGATTAGCTGTTGATTTTTCCAGTCATGGTGTAGTGCACGAATCCGATTATACCGCTCTAGTTGCTCTTCTAAGATTGCAACCTGGTGCTAATTTCGTAGCTGTTGCAGTTTGGAGTCCTCACGCTTTTTAACTTCATAAAGTAAATCTTGGTAAAGCAGTAAGCTTGTTGCACCGATGAGGAGTAGTATGATAGGTTGACTTGATTGGTAGAGCGGTTGAATCTCAGGGCTTAGTCTGGTTAACAGATCTAGAAATATGGATATGCTGGTTAAAAATGGGATTATTACAATGCGATACCGTATATTTGAACTCAGTTCAATGTCGGGCAGCCGTAATAAGACGAAGCGACGGAGGATAAAAACAAGTCCAAACCCTAGGAGAACGAGGTTGGTTGTGTATAAAAATAAGGAACTTAATTCTTGTATAGGAGGCAGACCTAAAATTTGAAATAAAAGAAAAGAGAGACTGTTTTCGATTAATAGACCAAGCTCCAGGAATACGCTAGCCCAGACTAAACTGCTGGTTTTGGAATACACATGGATACGGCCTATTGAGTAGGTTGTTAGAAAGGATAAGATTAGATTGAGTATGCTAGCAGCCACCGGGGGTAGGAGGATACTTCCAATTATTTCTAAAAGTAGAAAACTGCTAATCAAGGTTATTTGCCAGGATTTCCAGTGAATGGATTCGTCTTTTCTTCGAAAAAAGAGATGCAGGCTAAGTATGTTAAAGCTGCTAGTATACAGGTGAAAGATGCTACTCCACAACATAATAGTTTCTCAATCTTTCTAGGATTTGTTCTTGCAATCCTTTTTTAAAGTGCCTGCTGACTGGAAAGCTCTTTTCTACTTCCTGCGGCAGTCTGAGGGAGAGGACGTTCTTTTCTAATTTAAAAAAATAGCGAACGTTAATCCAGTAGGAATGATGAATTTGAAGAAAATCTTTTGGTAGTTCTTGAGCCAATTCTTTGCTAGATTTTCGAATGGGATAGATGCGTTTGGCTGTATGTAACAAGGACATACGACCTTCTTTTTCTATATAATAAATTTCTCTACTCGGTAGAGCATGGTAATGATGGTTCGAGGTAAAGGTGACAAACGATTCCTGCTGCTTAACTCGCTGAATTGCTCTCTGTAAACTGGCATAGAATTTCTCATTTTGAACAGGCTTCACTAGAAAATCAAACGTTTCTACTTTGAAGACGCTTGGCATAAAGGATTCATGGCTAGTCAAAAAGAGGATGAGGACGGAAGAGTCCTGTGAGCGAATTGCTTGTGCCAACTCGACACCGGATAGATAGGGCATTTCAATATCTAAAAGAAGAATATGATAGGTATTGGGTTGAAAATGAGATAATAATTTACGAGGATCCTCGTAGACATCCATTGAAAATGATAAACCTTCCCTTTTCTCGAACTGCTCCAAGGATTCCACCAGGGAGCTGCTGTGAAAACGATTATCATCACAGATTGCTATTGAAATCATTTCTGCCACCTCCTCGTAATATAAGTTTAGAGGGTTATTAAAACCCAGTTTGAACAATAATTGTATAAATGCTTGACTATTGCAATGTTTCCCAGAACAATAGAGTTATGGAAAGGACTCATGGTTGTTTCTTATCCTCCTTGTTGCTCAGTCTTCATTACAAAGTCTGTTACCCAGCCCTTCATTTTACCTCCAACC
>NZ_JADPMS010000057.1:0-8902 GCF_015686645.1 Streptococcus sp. NLN76
GCTTTCTCATCTTTATACAATAGAGTTTCCCAAAGAGGAAGTAAGATGAAGGCTGTTATCGCTTGTGCTCATAAGATACTAAGAATTGTCTACAAACTTTTGAAAACACATCAAACTTATGAAGCAGTCAAAGCATTAGGGATGCGGCAACATCCTTAAGACATTTTTAAATATGTTCACCTTAAGTATAACACAGATAGTGTTTTTTTGCGCTTTTTTACTGTGTTATTTTCAAATAAAAGACTATAATTTGCTTAAAACGAAAGAGCTGGTCCTCTAAATAGGAGCCAGAGTAGGAGTGAATATCATGCAGAATAGATGGTCAAAGGAAGAATACCTCAATCGAGTAGATGCTGAACTATTGTTTGAAAAACAACACTGGCTGCTCTTGTTTGGGTCTGTTTTGGTGGGCTGTATTGGCCTCAATCTGAATTCCATACCGATGATTTTAGGGGCCAAACTCCTCTCCCCTTTAATGCCTGCGATCATTGGTATGGGGGTCGGCCTGTCCTGGCTGAATCTGTCCCTTTTTCGACGGGCCTTGAGGATACTGGTCTTGCAAGTACTTGCCGCTATATGCCTGGCCACCATTTATTTTTGGTTAACGCCTCTCAAGGCAGCTGGATCAGAATTAACTGGTCAGGCCTCCCCGAACCTTTGGAATATCCTGATTTCCTTGGTCGGTGGACTGGTCGGGGCTGTTGGAGTTCGGAGAAAAGAAAGAAATCACATAGCGGCTGGTGTGGCCCTGGCAACGTCCCTGGTTCCACCACTTTGTACTACCGGATATGGGATTGCGACTGGTCAGCTGACCTTTGTGAGCGGAAGTCTCTATCTTTTTGCGATTAACATTTTCTTCATTATGCTGGGGCATTATTTGGTCGCTCGATTTATGAAGGACAGTATTCCAAAAAGCCCTCAGGTGTTTGGGGTTTATGCCCTGTTGGCCGTTTTGATTTTATGGCTAGTCCTTCCGGCGAAAAAAGAGTCCGACAAACGAGTCCTCACGGAGGCGGCCCAGACTTTTGTAACTCGTGAGTTTTCCCAGCAAATCGTCCTCAACCAAAGTTTGGATATGGAAAAGCAAGAGTTAGAGGTTGTGGTAACCGGTCCTGCTTTGACCGAGGCAGATATCCGAAAGCTGGAACAGAAGCAGAATGCTTATGGATTGCAGCAAGTCCGCTTAGTTGTGCAACAAGTTGGATCTCCCACCACCAACGATGAAGAAGGTTTGAACAAGCGGATTGCTGATTTGATTGACCAACAAATGGCGGAGAACAATACGGCTACCGATTAGAAGAGATGGAATTGTACCCAATCGTAATGATGAAACATGTAGGATGTATTTATGAATGTAAAGAAAATTGGAATTGTCAACCTCTCCAGTGGAATACTTGGGGAAGACTTTGTTGCCCATGAACTAGAACTTGGCCTACGGCGTCTAGAAGAATTAGGACAGGAGGTCGTCTTCCTTCCCAATGCTCCTAAAGGCTTGGATTATTTAGATCAGCATCCAGAAGCGCGTGCTCAGGATATGTTGGATGCCTTTTCCGATCCTTCCCTGGATATGATTCTTTGTGCCATCGGAGGTATGGACACCTACCGGCTCTTACCCCATCTTTTTGCCGATGATCAGCTTATGAAGGTTCTTTCTCAGAAGATTTTCTTGGGATTTTCAGACACAACCGCTAACCATCTCATGCTGCATAAGCTAGGCTTACCGACCTTCTATGGTCAAGCCTTTCTTCCAGATATTTGTGAACTAGCTCCGGATATGCTTCCCTATACGCGTTCTTATGTTGAGGAACTTTTGGAAAAAGGAAAAATTGAGGAGATTCACCCAAGTCCGCTTTGGTATCAAGAAAGGGAGGACTTCAGCCCCGCTGGTCTAGGTACATCTATGCCTTCTCATCCGAATCAAGGTTTTCTCCATTTGCAAGGACCCAGCACCTTTACGGGTTCCATCCTTGGAGGCTGTCTAGAGTCTCTGTATGAAATACTAGTGGGAGGTCGCTTCCCGGGTCAGGCAGAGCTTTGCCAAGAATACCACCTCTTTCCTTCTTTGGAGGATTGGACGGGAAAAATTCTCCTCCTGGAAACCAGCGAGGAAAAACCAAATCCAGAAGATTTTGAGAAGATGCTCCGTAAATTGAAGGAGTATGGTCTTTTTAATGTTGTTACTGGACTACTGTTTGGAAAACCACAGGACCAGGCCTACATGGACGACTATCATCACATTTTACGGGAGGTCATTGACAATCCAGACTTCCCAATTCTGGCAAATATAAACGTCGGCCATGCGACTCCACGCTGCATCATTCCATTTGGAGTAGAAGCGCAAGTGGATGCTGGGGACCAGGTCATTCGCTTTCAAGATTAGAAAAAGAGGTGGGACATATCCAATCCTACCTCTTTATTTTCTATTTTTCTTCATCCGGTGTTAAAACCATTGGAATGATAATGGGTTCACGTTCAGTATTTTCATAAAGGAAAGGCCGTAGGGCGTTGACAATCGCTCCGTTAACGGACTGAATGCTGGCTTCTTTATTTTTCAAAGCAATGCGAATTGCGTTGAAGAGGATACGTTGACTTTGGCGAATGAGGTCACCAGATTCACGCATATAGATGAAACCACGGCTAAGGATATCTGGACCTGCCAGAATCATCTTACTCTTGAAGTCAACGGTTGCGACAGCCAAGACGACACCGTCCTCGGACAAGTCTTTCCGATCCCGAAGCACGGCAGCTCCGATTTCTCCGATGCGGTTTCCGTCCACGTAAATATCTTGGGCATTGAAATGGCCAGCGATGCGGGCGGAATCTGCTGTGAGGGCTAAGACGTCCCCGTTTTTCATAATAAAGACATTGTCTTTCTCTACGCCTGTGTCAACAGCGAGTTGGGCATGGATTTTTTGCATGCGGTACTCACCGTGTACGGGCATAAAGTATTTTGGCTTAATTAAGCGAAGCATGAGCTTTTGCTCCTGCTGACCACCGTGTCCGGAGGTGTGGATGTTATTGATTTTTCCATGAACAACTTCAACACCGGCTTCGATGATTTTATTAATCAGCTTATTGACACTTGTAGTGTTTCCAGGAATGGGGCTGGAAGAGAAGATGACCGTATCACCTGGTTGCAGTTGGACTTGACGATGGGTACCGTTTGCGATTCGGGAAAGAGCGGCCATGGATTCTCCCTGGCTACCCGTACACATAATCAAAATTTCTTCCGCAGGGTATTCCTTGATTTCATTCGGTTCAATGAAGGTTCCTTTCGGCACCTTGATATAACCGAGTTCAATTCCGTTGGCGATAGCCTTCTCCATAGATCGACCAAAGACGACAATTTTACGTCCGGTCTTGACCGCAGCTTCCGCAGCCTGTTGGAGACGGAAAATATTGGAGGCGAAGGAGGCGAAGATAATCCGTCCGTCAATGTCCTCGATAATCTTCATAATGGATTGACCAACCACTTTTTCAGAATTGGTAAAGGTTGGAATTTCCGCATTGGTAGAATCAGAAAGGAGGCACAAAACGCCAGATTCTCCGATTGCGGCCATGCGATGTAAGTCCGCTGGTTCCCCTACAGGGGTAAAGTCAAATTTAAAGTCTCCGGTACAGACAATCTTCCCTTGAGGGCTATGAATCACAATTCCTAGAGGTTCTGGAATGGAGTGAGTAGTACGGAAGAAGGTGGCTTTGAGATGTTTGAATTGCAACTCACTGTTGTGGTTAATTTCAAAGAGTTTGGCATCTCGCAAGAGTCCATGTTCTTCTAACTTTCCGCGGATCAGAGCCAAGGCCAAGGGACCGGCATAAATAGGGATGTTGGCTTGCTTGAGAAGGAAGGGGATACCACCGATGTGGTCTTCGTGACCATGGGTGATGAGCACCCCTTTGACACGGTCAATGTTGTCGACGATATAAGAATAGTCAGGGATGACGTAATCAATCCCTAAAAGATCGTCTTCTGGAAACTTAATCCCGGCATCGACGATGAGGATTTCATCTTGGTACTCAATCCCATAGGTGTTTTTCCCGATTTCACCGAGACCACCAATGGCAAAAACCCCAACCTCCTCTTTTTTTAGTTGGTAGCTCATGATGGGAACTCCGTTAATTCGAAGTTAGCATTCTCTTTCTCATAAGCTAAGTGGTTTTCAGAGAGAGCCTCAATCAACTCGATGTTGTAGTCGGTATTGTTTTCAACCAATTCTCGGGCTTGAATGCGACCTTCCAATTCAGTTTTAGCATCGATATCGAGATAGAGTGAACGAGTTGACTCACGACGTGGGCTGCGGTCTTTGACTTCTTGATAGTAAACTTTAAAAATCATAGGTTTCCTTTCTAGTTATTGCGCCTTTTCATAAGAAAAGGAAGGAGGGGAACTTCAGAAGATCCGGCTCCTTCCTCTCTGAATCGCTAAATTTTGTTTCGTTGCAATAATGCTGATTATATCATAAAATAAAAGGGATTATCAAGTAAGGACAATAGAATCAGATGAAAGTTTTATCCCTGGATACCTCTAATCAGGCCTTATCAGTGGCCCTGCTAGAGGAGGACAAAATGGTCGGGCAAGTGACCCTGGCCCTTAAGAAAAATCATAGTATCACCTTGATGCCCACCATCGACTATCTTTTTCAATCTTGTGACTGGCTACCAGCTGATTTGGATCGGATTGTGGTGGCCTATGGACCGGGTTCTTATACCGGGGTTCGAATTGCCGTGACCACGGCCAAGGTTCTGGCTCAGACGCTAGGGGCAGAGTTGGTGGCTGTATCGAGTCTACGGGCTTTGGTTCCCGACTATGTGAGTGGGACTGTGGTGGCCTTGATGGATGCTCGCCGTCAGCATGCCTATGCTGGTTTTTACCAGGATGGTGTGGCTTTTCAGGAGGAGGGCTACTATGCTATGGAGGAAATCCTTAGGTTGGTTGCGGAGCAAGAACAGGTGACGTTTGTGGGAGAAGTGGCAGCCTTTGAGACAGCCATCCGTGCGGCGCTGCCTGAGGCGCGTATTTTGCCGACATTGCCAGATGCAGTCCTTCTGGCTCGGATGCCGGATGTGAAGCTTGTGGAGCCGCATGCCTTGGTCCCCAACTATCTCAAGCGGGTTGAGGCTGAGGAACAGTGGTTGAAGAAGCAGGGCTCAGAGGCTTCGGATGCGTCTTACATTAAACGCGTATGAGGGTGGTGACAAGTCAAGAGGTCTTTGACTTTCTGAATCAGGTGTATTCAGCTGGTTCTCCTTGGACGGAGGAGATGATTGCCCGAGACCTGGAGCGGAACGACACCCATTTTTGGACCCTCTATAAGGGAGCGGAGTTGGCGGCTCTTTGTGTTGTGCAAGATTTGGCTGGGGAGCGGGAGATTTTGCAGGTAGGGGTACTGCCTACTTTTAGGGGGCAGGGGCTGGCCCGTGCTCTACTCTTGTCGCTCCCCGGGGAACAGCCTTATTTTTTAGAAGTAAGAGAATCAAATCAGGCGGCGCGTGGGCTTTACGAATCACTTGGATTTGTGGAGGTTGGGCGGCGGCCGAACTATTATCGGAATCCTGTGGAGGATGCGATTTTGATGAAGGGAGAGTTGTATGGACGAGAAAATCATTCTGGCTTTTGAGACTTCTTGTGATGAGACCAGTGTGGCGGTCTTGAAGGAGGGGCGCTTGGCTTCGAATGTGATTGCCAGTCAGATTGAGAGTCACAAGCGTTTTGGTGGTGTGGTGCCAGAGGTAGCCAGTCGCCATCATGTTGAGGTTATCACGGCTTGTATTGAGGAGGCCTTGAAAGAAGCTGAGGTTGAGGCAGATGATGTGGATGCTGTTGCGGTAACCTATGGTCCTGGTTTAGTGGGAGCTCTCTTGGTCGGTTTGTCGGCAGCCAAGGCTTTTGCTTGGTCTCATCAGTTGCCTTTGATTCCGGTCAATCACATGGCGGGGCATTTGATGGCGGCTCAAGATCAAGCGGAATTGAAGTTTCCATTGATGGCGCTCTTGGTTAGTGGCGGTCATACCGAGTTGGTTTATGTCAAGGAGCCAGGGGACTACCGGATTGTTGGGGAAACTCGAGATGATGCGGTGGGAGAAGCTTATGACAAGGTTGGTCGTGTAATGGGGCTTACCTATCCGGCGGGTCGGGAAATAGATGAATTGGCTCATCAAGGCCGAGATGTCTACGATTTCCCCAGAGCCATGTTGCAAGAGGATAACCTTGAGTTTTCTTTCTCTGGATTAAAATCTGCCTTTATTAATCTTCATCACAATACGCAGCAAAAAGGAGAAGAACTCAATCAGGCAGACCTAGCGACCTCATTCCAAACAGCTGTCCTCGATATCCTACTTGGGAAAACCAAGAAAGCCTTGGAGCGGTACCCGGTCGAAATGCTAGTGGTAGCAGGAGGCGTGGCTGCCAACCAAGGACTCCGTCAGCGTCTTGCAGAAGAAATCACGGATATTCCAGTAGTTATCCCCCCCCTACGTCTCTGTGGGGACAATGCTGGCATGATTGCCTACGCCAGTGTCAGTGAGTGGAACAAAAAGCATCTAGCGGGGATGGACCTCAATGCCAAACCAAGTTTGGCCTTTCCAACTATGGATTAATTACAGAGGTCGGAACGCCCTCATGGGTGTCTGTCCTAGTCTCTTAAAGAACATTGCAAAAAGACTCCGTTCAACTCTGTATGAGAAGTTGAACGGAGTCTTTTAACCTTTTATTCCTTTTTTAGTCATAGGAAATAGAGGAGCCTGCAACCCAGCCGGAGGCGAGGGCACTGGTGATATTGAAGCCGCCTGTGTGGGCGTTGATATCCATGACTTCCCCAGCAAAGTGGAGGCCGGGAACAAGTTTGCTTTCCAAGGTTTTGGGATTGATTTCTTTGAGGTCAACTCCTCCTTTGGTCACAAAGGATTTGGCTAAGGACATTTTCCCGGTCACGGGAATCTGAAGGCCCTTGATCTTGTTGAGAACGTGCTCCCAATCTTTGGTTGGGACCTGTTTGATAGGAAACTCAGCTAGATTCCCAAGGAGGAAGAGTGCCAGGCGTTCTGGTAGGAGGGTTTTGAAGAAGTTCTTGGCTTGTTTGTCACGGTTCTGCTCCAAGAGGTTCACAAGTTCTTCCTTGGGCCGGTCAGGGAGCAAGTCCACTTCAATGGTCTCCCCTCCTTTGATGAAGGAAGACATCCGGAGAGCTGCTGGTCCTGATAGGCCAAAGTGGGTAAAGAGGAGGTCGTGACGAATTTCGCGTTTGCCAAGTTTGAGGATGACTTCGTCAAGGGAAATTCCTTGTAATTCCTTATGCGGAAAGTCTGTTAGAACAGGGCTTTCCGCAGCTTCCAGGTCCGTAATGTGATGCTTGAAATGGCGTGCTACGTCATGGCCAAAACCGGTCGAACCTGTTGAAGGATAGGATTTTCCACCGGTTGTGACAATGAGACGTTGGCAGGTCCACTCTTGATCGGCGGAGCGGAGATGGAAGACTTCGTCCTTTTTCTTAACCGACACAATTTCCGTTTGGGTCAGAATGGACGCCCCCAGTGACCTGATTTTATTCTCCAAGGCTTCAATGATGGTACGCGACTTATCGCTTTTTGGAAAGACCCGCCCATGATCTTCGACCTTAAGCTCCACTCCTTCTTCTTCAAAAAAACGAATAATGTCGTGGTTGTCAAATTGGGAAAAGACGCTGTATAAAAAACGGCCATTGCCAGGTATGTTGGCAATGAGATCGTCTAAAGTCCCGTTGTTGGTCACATTGCAGCGGCCACCGCCAGTTCCGGCTAGCTTCTTGCCTAGGCGACGGTTCTTGTCGATGAGGAGGGTCTCTTGGCCATAATAGGCACTTGCGATGGTGGCCATCATGCCTGCAGGCCCGCCACCCAATACAATCGTTTCAAAATGCTTCATACAGCTATTGTATCATAGGTTTTTAGAAACTTCGGAATATTTGACAGTCCAAGTGGGATGTGATAAGATTTAGATACCAAAAAAGAAAAAGTAAAAGTTACATTGAGGGTCTTATGGCAATTGAGAAAACCGTCAGCGAACTTGCTGAAATTTTAGGAATCAGCCGCCAAGCCGTTAATACCCGTGTCAAAACCCTCCCACCTGAGGATCTGTCTAAGAATGAAAAAGGCGTGACGGTTGTTACACGGAGTGGCTTGATTAAGCTAGAAGGTATCTATAAAAAATCCATTTTCGAAGATGAGCCAATCAGCGAAGATGCTAAACAAAGAGAAATTCTACAAATATTGGTGGATGAGAAGAACGAAGAGATCACGCGCCAAGAAAGAGAAATTGAACGGCTTCATGAGCAATTGAAGTCCAAGGACGAGCAACTCAGGACCAAGGATTCGCAAATTGCAGAGAAGGACAAGCAGTTGGACCAGCAACAGCAACTAACCCTTCAGGCCATGAATGACAAAGATACCTTGAAGTTGGAATTAGATGCGGCTAAGAAACAAGTCGAAGAGCAGCAGACTAGAAAAGGCTTCTGGTCTCGCCTATTTGGAAATTAGTCAAACTGAAAAGCAGTCGGACACGAGTCGGACTGCTTTTCAGTTGGTTAAATTTGTGGAAGCCGAAGGGTAGTGCAAGATCCGTGACCTACCAGGCTTTCGACAAAAAGGTCTCCCCCTAATTGTTGGGCAAGCTCTTTGGCTTTGTAGAGGCCGAGCCCATGACCACTTTTATACTCATTGCATTTTAAATCTGACTTTGTCAAGCCTCTTCGGTGAACTTCACGACAAACGCACGAAAGATTCTAGTAGATTTATTCCCTACTAGAATCTTTTTTAAATTAGTACTCTTAAAAATTTATCGAATACCATACTCAAATGGAACTTCTTTCGTCTCATACTCATATCTTTACCAACATCAAGATTTCTTAACACACTCAAACAAAATTTG
>NZ_JADPMS010000058.1:0-8716 GCF_015686645.1 Streptococcus sp. NLN76
TCAATACACGACGTTCAACGTCCAACATACTTTGAAAAAATTCTAACTAAAACAGGTGTCTTGCCAGTTTGAGCTACGGCATTAAATGCCAAAATCTAGTACGACTTAACAAGACACTACTACTTTAACATAAAGAAAAAGTAGTGAGAAAATCTTCCGTCGAAGGTTTCCTCACTACTAATCTTAGTATGTTTGAGCTGTCTACGACTCGCTGCCTTATACAAAAGTAAACGAAAAGACTATAAAAAACCATCGAACTGTGAGCAGAACGATGGTTGTGGATACTGGCTCCGCCTCACTCACTCAGATAGTTAATGAGTGTTTTTTCGGTGAGGATATCAGAGTAGGTGTATGACTCAACGTAGGTATTGGTAATTTCGCCAGGTAGACTTCCGACATTGTTGTATTCAACAATGAAGAGGGATGGATAAACCTCAATAAGACGACCAATCTTGGTTTTTTGGCGTTTGCGGCCGTGTTCCAAGGTCATTTCAACCATCTTACCTTCATGGTTTTTTATGTCCTCTTTAATTTTTTTCATTTTAGCAACGTCTGTAAATGCATCACTCATGGTTATTCCTCTCTTTTGGATATGCTTGAAAACTTAAAATATTCTTTTTGGAATAGGAGTTCGACGGTCCCACGCGCCCCGCTCCGGTTTTTCTCTATAATGACCTCAATCTTGTTGTTTGGCTCTGTATCTTCCTCACCTTCACTGCGGTAATAGTCATCACGATAGAGGAAGGCTACGATATCCGCATCCTGCTCAATGGATCCAGATTCACGAATATCCGAAAGAACCGGGCGTTTATCTTGACGTTGTTCAAGTCCCCGTGATAGCTGACTGAGAGCCAAGACTGGCACCTTTAGCTCTTTGGCTAGAATTTTTAGTTGGCGGGAAATTTCCGATACTTCTTGTTGTCGGTTTTCTCGACCAGTTCCTGTAATCAACTGCAAATAGTCGATTAAGACGAGCCCTAAGTTCCCTGTTTCTTTAGCTAGTTTTCGGGCACGTGATCGAATTTCAGTAATCCTGATACCTGCAGTATCATCAATATAGATTGGGGCGGATGCCAGGTTGGCTTGGGCAATGGTAACTTTACGCCATTCCTCATCCGTCAATTGTCCTGTCTTAATAGCATGGTTATGAATGAGTCCTTCTGATGAAAGCATTCGATCAACCATACTTTCAGCTCCCATCTCTAGCGAGAAGATGGCAACCGTCATTCCCGTTTTGCTACCAATATTTTGAGCAATGTTCAGTGCAAAAGCAGTTTTTCCGACCCCTGGTCGAGCACCGAGGATGATCAGTTGATCTTCATGAAATCCAGTGGTCATCTTATCTAACTCGATAAATCCGGTTGGAACCCCTGTAACATCAGATGTTTGCTGAGACCGGGCTTCCAGACTCTCAAAATTTACATTGAGAATATCCTTGATGTTCCGAAATCCACTCTTATTACTATTTTCATTTAAATCAATCAGGTTTTTTTCGGCAACTGCAATCAGTTCATCTGTTCCCGCAGATCCCTCATAAGCCTGGTTGATACTTTCTGTTAAACGGGCAATAAAACGACGGCGCATGGCCATGTCGGCCACAATTTTAGCATAGTATTCTGCATTTGAGCTAGTCGGAACTGCGTTAACAACCTCAACTAAATAGGAAAAACCGCCGATATTTTCCAGATCTCCTTGGGCCTCCAAAATGGCTCTCATGGTGGTCGCGTCAATGACATCTCCCTGATCATTCAAGTCAATCATGGCCTGAAAAATGAGGCGGTTCGCATATTTAAAAAAGTCAGCTGGTTCAATGTACTCACGGACATAAACCAGCTTACTTTCATCCAAAAAAATAGCCCCTAGAACAGATTGCTCTGCTAAAATATCTTGCGGTTGAGTACGCAATTCTTCCAGATTGGCCATTTCTCCTCCTTACATCCTTGAATTAAGCCTCTTGGATATAGACTTTGATTTCACCAGTCACATCCTGATAGAGTTTCACTGGAACCTCGACGGATCCGATGGATCGAAGCTGATGATCTAGGTGGATATTCCGTTTTTCAACTTTAATTCCAAATTGTTTCTGTAATTCCTCTGCAATTTTCTTGCTGGTAATGGAACCAAAGGTCCGACCATCTGGTCCCACTTTCTCTGTAAAGCGAACAACTGTTTCTTCTTTCGCCAGTTGAGCCTTAATGCTTTCTGCCTCTGCAACCATTTCTGCATGAGCTTTTTCTTGTGATTTTTGCTTACCGCGGAGTTCCCCAATTGCCTGAGCAGTGGCCTCTTTGGCTAGATTTTTCTTGATGAGGAAGTTTTGTGCGTAACCTGTCGGAACTTCCTTGATTTCACCTTTTTTTCCCTTACCTTTTACATCTTCTAAGAAAATAACTTTCATCTATCCGTCTCCTTTTCTTGCGTTTCATTTATAATAACATCTTTTAGCCGAGTCGTCACCATGGAGAGGTCTACACCTCGCAGTTGGGCTGCCGCCAGGTTAAAGTGACCCCCACCGCCCATCTCCTCCATAATTCTCTGTACGTTGATTCGACTGCGACTACGCGCTGAAATCCCAATGGTATCAGGGTCCAGCTGACTCATGACAAAGGCTGCCTCTATACCAGACATGCTTAGGATTGTGTCCGCAGCTTTGCTAAGTTCAATTGTGGAGTGATAGATATTTTCTGGGGCTACTGCCAAAACAATCGCAGGACTCAATCGTTGGCCTTGGAGAATCAACTCATTGACACGTCGATATTCCTCAAAGTCTGTGGCCATAATTTCCTTAATGAAAGTGCTATCACTGCCTCTGCTTCGCAAATAGCTAGCCACATCAAAAGTCCGGTTGGTTACCTGAACCGAAAAATTCTTGGTATCCAACATGATGCCGGCCATTAAAATGCTAGCTTGAATTTTGCTGAGACGATTTGACTTGGCGTTTTGGAACTGAATAAGTTCGGTCACTAATTCACAAGCGCTGCTAGCCCCACTTTCAATGTAAGTGATAACCACATTTTCAGGGAAGTTTTCATCACGTCGGTGATGGTCAATAACAATTGTCTGGCTAAATTGTTCATAGAATTCTTTCGAGAGAGTCAAGTTAATTTTAGAGTGGTCCACCATAATTAACAGAGATTGACGAGTCACACGTGGCATGGCTTCCTCTAAGGTCAGCAACTTAGTCTTCTCTTCGGCTTGCAAGCTTTTGATGGCACGCTCGATATCTGGGGCTAACTCAGTTGGATCATAGACAGCATAAGCCTGCTCACTTTGAATCTCTGCAAATTTCTGCATTCCAACGGAAGCCCCTAGTGCGTCTAAGTCTAGATTACGGTGACCAACGATAAAGACCTGGTCTGCAGAGCGAATCTTGTCTGAGATGGCTGTCATCATGGCCCGGGTACGAGTACGAGTCCTTTTTACGGCTGAGACACTACCTCCTCCGAAGTAGATCGGATTTTTACCTTCCCTGTTTTCACGTACTACGGCCTGGTCTCCACCACGAACTAGGGCTAAGTTCAAATTCTCGAGGGCTGTTTTTCCAATAGAAGCATGATCTCCATCACCATAGGCAAACCCCATACTAAGGGTAAGCGGGAGATTCTTCTCCTTTGCTTCGCTTCGAAACACATCAATAATCGCGAACTTGTCTTTCATTAGTTGGTCTAGAACCGTATAATCGGTAAATAAGTAGTAACGATCAGCATCAACTCGACGATAGAACATCTTATAATCATCCGCAAATCGGGAGACAAAATCAGCAATAAAACTGTTGACACTGCTGACCTCCGAGTCGGATAAGCCATCTCTAAAATCATCATAATTATCCAGAGAGATAGCTCCGATAACTGGTCGTGTAGTTGCTAATTCCTCCGCCGCATTGTATTCACTACTTGCATCAAAAAAGTAAACCATATGGCCGCTTTGATCCAAATGAACCGCATAGGTTCTCTCTCCAATTGCAACGTAATGACTGCCTTCTCCTTGAGAAGACTCCAAAACTGACTGGATTGTCTGCATATCCAGCACACCATCTTCACCGGCAAAAATGAGCTCAGCGTAGGGATTATACCAGTCAATTTGACCAGTTTCCTCGTTCAGTTTCATAATCCCAATTGGAATCTTGTTAATGAGATTGGCCAAGCTGTTTTCAACTCGATCTTCTAGTTGTTTCTGTTGTTCTTCTTCCACCTGACTGACAATTACTTCTTGATCTAATAGGAGTAACAAGACAAGAGCACCCATCAATATTATAGTAATCGCAATGGGGATACCATTCATGGAATGTTGCCAAACCACAGAAAGAATACCCAAAAAGATAATGCCAATCATAAAATAATGGAAGGGGGATAGGGGAAATCTTTTCATCTTAAACCTCTTCCTGTTATTTTACCATAAAGGCCCAGTTACACCAACAACTCACTGTAAAAAGCAAGGATTTGAGAAAGGCTATTTGGCTAGCATTAACCTATTATAATGTCAAAGGTCCAACTGTTTTTGTCAAGTTTTATTAACAAAGAATCATCACCACCTAGTCTTAAATAAGAAATATACGACTTAGCCACGTTAGAATGGCTATATGCGGGTGAATTTACTGGATGTGTGAAGTGTCATCGATCAGTAAATATTTTGTAAATACAGTGTCAATTAATCTTTACACATAAGAAACCCAGCTGCATTCAGCCGAGTTTCTTATGTAATTTTAATTCTTTACCTGTTCTTTACGTTTGGAAATACTGCGAGATTTTCCCTCTAAATAAACCATTAGGATCGAAATATCTGCTGGATTGACACCGGAGATTCGACTGGCTTGACCAATCGTTTCTGGATTAATCTGTTTGAATTTTTGCCGAGCTTCTGTGGCAATGGAATCAATGTCATCCCAGTCAATATCCGCTGGAATACGTTTTTCTTCCATTCGTTTCATCTTGTCAACTTGGTCAAGTGCTTTTTGAATATACCCTTCGTATTTGATTTCAGTTTCCAATAATTCTTTAACCTTATCATCGATTTCCATTGGAGCAGGTCCAATGAAATTAGCTAAGTCATCGTAGCTTACTTCAGGCCTGCGAAGGAATTCTTTTGCTGTTAGGGCATCCGCTAACGGTTTGAAGCCAAGTTCTGTGACTTGTTTATTCGTTTCTGCGGTAGGTTTTAGTTTATGAGACTCCAACCGTTCCATTTCGGTTTGGAAACGAGTCTTTTTCATTTGGAAATCTTCCCACCGTTCATCATCAACCAAGCCAATAGAACGACCTATCTCAGTTAAGCGCATATCCGCATTATCATGACGTAGAATCAAACGGTACTCTGCACGACTGGTCAGAAGACGATAGGGTTCCAAGGTTCCTTTGGTTACCAAATCATCAATCATAACACCAATATAGCCGTCACTTCGTTTAAGGATTAGTTCTGGTTTTCCCAATACTTTTAAAGCTGCATTGATACCAGCCATAATACCTTGACCAGCTGCTTCTTCGTATCCCGATGTCCCATTTGTTTGACCGGCTGTAAAGAGACCTGAAATTTTCTTCGTTTCAAGGGTAGCTCGTAATTGATGTGGGAGAATCATATCGTATTCAATCGCATAGCCTGTCCGCATCATCTCTGCTTTTTCTAGCCCCTTGATGGAGTGTACGAGTTCCCGTTGAACATCTTCTGGGAGGCTTGTTGACAATCCCTGAATGTAGACTTCTTCCGTATCTCGTCCTTCAGGCTCCAAGAAAAGCTGGTGTCTTTCTTTATCTGCGAAACGGACAATCTTATCTTCAATAGATGGACAGTAACGTGGTCCTACTCCCTCAACAACTCCTGTAAACATTGGAGCACGGTGTAAATTATCTTGAATAATTTGATGACTCTCGTTATTCGTATACGTTAACCAGCAAGGAACTTGATCCTTTAAATAGTCCTCATCCTTAGAACGGTAGGAGAAATGATTCGGAACATCATCACCAGGTTGAATCTCTGTTTCACTATAGTCAATCGAAGATGCCTTGACCCGAGGAGGAGTTCCCGTTTTAAAACGACCAATTTCAAATCCTAACTCTTTGAGGTTATCAGCTAGCTTGACAGAGGCAATGCTATGGTTAGGACCTGAAGAATATTTCAAATCTCCGATAATGATTTCTCCACGTAAGGCTGTACCGGTCGTCACAATAACTGTTTTAGCACCAAACTCTTGATTGGTTGCGGTGCGAATCCCAATTACCTTTTCATCTTCAACCAAGATTTCATCAACCATGGTTTGGCGAAGTGTCAAGTTTTCTTGATTTTCAACAGTTTTCCTCATCTCCTTAGCATACAATTCCTTGTCTGCTTGGGCACGCAAAGCTCGGACAGCTGGTCCTTTACCTGTATTCAACATTTTCATTTGAATATACGTTTTATCGATATTCTTAGCCATTTCGCCACCAAGAGCATCTACTTCACGAACCACAATCCCTTTAGCCGATCCCCCGATTGAAGGATTACAAGGCATAAAAGCCAACATTTCTATATTAATAGTTGCCAAAAGAGTTTTACATCCCATCCGGGCAGCGGCAAGGGAAGCTTCTACTCCTGCATGGCCAGCACCAATGACGATTACATCATAGGTTTCCGCAAACTGTCTTGTCATTCTTTCTTCCTTTCACAAAAAAAGGTCAAGGCTTCATTTGATTGCAGGCAAAAAAACCTGCAAATCCCATGAGCTTTGACCATCATTGTATTTGCTTTTTAGTATTGTAGCATATTTGGATAACTTGTCAATTTATATGTACTGACGTACTTGATCATTCATATAAGCTTGGTCAATCAGACCACCACCTAAGCACTCATCTCCGTTATAAAATACGACTGCTTGACCTGGTGTAATAGCCCGTTGTTCTTCTGCAAAGTTGACAATCGCCTTGTCACCATTTACAGAAACTGTCACTTCAGCATCTGGCTGTCTATAACGAAACTTAGCGGTACACTTCATTTCAAAAGTTTCTGGCATTTTATGTGTAAAGCTAATTTGACTTGCTGTCAATTTCGTTGACATGAGGTTTTCGTGGTGGAAACCTTGACCTACATATAAAATATTCTGTTCTAAGTCTTTTCCAACCACAAACCACGGTTGATTATCGCCACCTTCTTGACCACCAATTCCGAGTCCTCCTCGTTGACCAATGGTGTAATACATAAGTCCAGCATGTTCCCCCATGTCACGACCTTCCATGGTCATCATCCGACCTGGTGTAGCTGGTAGGTAGTTACTGAGAAATTCCTTAAAATTCTTTTCTCCGATAAAACAGATTCCTGTTGAATCCTTTTTCTTAGCAGTTGCTAAGCCAGCTTCTTCAGCAATTTTACGGACTTCAGCTTTTTCCAAGTGACCCAATGGAAACAGTGTCTTCTGAAGTTGTTCTTGCGATAACTGACTAAGAAAATAGGTTTGATCTTTATTTTGATCTTTCCCCCGAAGCATCCGGACTTGACCGTTTTCATCACGTTCTACTTGGGCATAGTGGCCAGTTGCTACATAGTCAGCTCCTAGTTCCATCGCATAGTCAAGAAAGGCCTTAAATTTAATTTCCTTGTTACACATAACATCTGGATTCGGAGTTCGACCAGCTCTATACTCTGCTAGAAAATATTCAAAGACCCGATCCCAGTACTCTTTCTCAAAATTGACTGAGTAGTAAGGAATTCCAATTTGATCTGCTACTGCAGCAACATCTTTGTAATCTTCTGTTGCCGTACAAAAACCATTTTCATCAGTGTCATCCCAGTTTTTCATAAAGATGCCAACGACGTCATAGCCTTGTTCTTTTAACAAGAGGGCTGTTACGGAGGAGTCAACCCCTCCACTCATTCCCACAACAACTCGTGTTTTTGAAGGAACACTCATAGTTTTCTCCCATCTTTCGTTTGTCACGTTTCCGTGCGCGCTTTCAACGATTTGAAGGTCGTTTTGAGCAAGGCTTATTATAACACGAAACACAAAAATCCTCCACTGAATAATTTTTGTGTTCAGTGGAGGTATCATTCGAAAGTGATAATGTCTTAAGTAAATCGAATATGAAAATGTCCTCTGTGTTACATTAGAAAGATGAGGAAAATAGTTTTAACCCGAATTATTCATACCCTGAATATCTTTGCGTAACTATCAAAAAAATCATCAGAAACAAGCAATAAACAATTGCAATTCTGATGATTTTTATGAACGATCAAGCTTTTCTATAAATAAAGATGGGTCTGCTGTCTTACCACCCTAAAAAGGGTAGACTCCGCCCTTGGTGCGACTCTCGATTTTTAAAAATGTATTCTATTTGATTCGGTATCCTAATTTCCTAACAAAGGAGGACTGGTATCCCTTACTGCATAGAGAACGGGGAGTGAGAAATCTAGTCTGGAAATTCGCTCAAAGAGAGCCTGAAACTCATCCTTCAGAGAATAGAGATTAGACAGTTTTAGAATTTGTTTTCTAGCACTTTTGACGCATTTTCCAGCTATATTCACAAACAGTTTCCGAAAACGTTTCATCGTCAAATTCTTCACAGACCCACTAGCTAGATGCTTCATAAATAAGGAAAGATTATAGGCCAAGCAAGAAATCATCATACGAACTTCATTCTTGATTAGAGTTGAACTATCTGTCTTATCCCCAAAAAATCCAGACTTCATCTCTTTTATGAAATTTTCAGACTGTCCTCGTTTTCGGTAAAGTTGAAAACATTCTTCGCTAGCACCA
>NZ_JADPMS010000059.1:0-8519 GCF_015686645.1 Streptococcus sp. NLN76
CTTGCTTGATCACTTGATATTTTTTATCTTCAGACATTGTTAAAACTATTTTCCTCATCTTTCTAATGTAACACAGAGGACATTTTCATATTCGATTTACTTAAGACATTATCACTTTCGAATGATAGGTTACATTTATAAAGCTGGGTAAAATTGACAAAGAGAGGGTCTTGTTTTAAAATGGAGGGTACAGTTTTTTAGAGAGACTCCAATTTTGCGAAAGGTTGGAGTAGAGGAGTAGACATGTTAGAGTTTTTGACGCAGTTGGATGCGTTTGTCTGGGGACCTCCCCTTTTAATTTTGTTGGTGGGAACAGGGATTTTCCTAAGTTTCCGTTTGGGAATGCTACAAGTAACCCAGCTTCCAAGAGCCTTAAAATTGATTTTTAAAGCGGATGATAAGGAAGGGACTGGTGATATTTCCAGTTTTGCAGCCTTGAGTACGGCTTTAGCTGCCACCATCGGTACCGGGAATATTGTTGGGGTAGCAACAGCCATTAAGATGGGTGGCCCTGGTGCCCTCTTCTGGATGTGGGTAGCTGCCTTCTTCGGGATGGCTACCAAATACGCTGAAGGTGTTTTGGCCATTCGATATCGAGTGAAGGATGAAAAGGGAGCTGCCTCTGGTGGACCCATGTACTACATTGTGAATGGGATGGGAGAGAAATGGCGCCCTCTAGCCAATTTCTTCGCAGGAGGTGCCGTATTAACAGCCCTTTTGTCCACCGGTACTTTCACACAGGTTTCTTCTATTACGGACTCCATTAAGACAGGATTGGGAATTGGTTCAGAAGTGACTGGACCGATCCTGACGATTCTAGTGGCGATTGCGATTTTTGGAGGTATTCAAAGTATTTCTAAAATCTCAACAGCAGTAGTTCCATTTATGGCTTTGGTTTATGTCCTAGCAGCCGGAACCATTCTTGTTGTAAACATTGATCAATTGCTTCCGACTCTTGAATTGGTTGTGACCAGTGCCTTCACTCCTGCAGCCGCTCTTGGAGGCTTTGCGGGCGCGACAGTTCGGACAGCGATTCAGACAGGGATTGCGCGTGGGGTCTTCTCCAACGAATCTGGAATGGGAAGTGCACCGATTGCGGCTGCGGCTGCTAAGACCGAATCGCCTGTAGAGCAAGGTCTGATTTCGATGACCGGTACCTTTATTGATACCATTATTGTTTGTAGCTTGACTGGTTTATCCATCTTGATTACTGGTGTTTGGACAGGAGAAGCTAATGGGGCTAGCTTAACACAAGCAGCTTTTGGTACGGTATTTGGTAACCTAGGAGCAGTTCTTCTCATGCTTTTCTTGGTTCTATTTGCCTTTACAACCATTATCGGCTGGAACTATTATGGGGAGCGGTGCTTTGAGTTCCTCTTCGGGCTTCGTTTTATCTGGATTTATCGAGCGCTCTATGTTGCTTTTGTTTTCCTTGGAGCTTTTCTAACAGTAGATGTTATTTGGCTGATTGCGGATATCGTGAATGCCCTTATGGTACTTCCCAACTTGATTGCTCTCTTGGCGCTTAGTCCGATTGTTGTGATGGAGACCAAAAAGTATTTAGACAAACAAAAGAAAGCCTAAGTAATACAAGTCGAGATGAAGAATCTCGGCTTTTTATGCTCATATATACTCGAAATAGTTCGAAATCTGAAATGAATTTTAATCCAGAAATTGGATTAAAATGTATAGGTCATGAAGCAAGCATCGCTTGCAATCAATCCGATGAAGATGGTTCAACAGGTCTGGGAGACCTGTTGAATATTATCGCTAAAGCGTGCAAGGCACGCAATCAAAGGGGGTTGGTGAAGAGGATTCACACATTCAGATTTTGAAATGTAATGAGTATTATTACTGTATTGGCTCGTCTTGCCGTACTTTAGTACTGCCAGCGACTCGCTGCCTTGTACTAAAAGACTATAGTATCAAAAAAACCTCTGGCCAAAGCCAGAGGGATTTGTAGACTAAGCTTCTTTTTTCTTCCACGCGCTCCATTCTGCATAGGCAGTATAGAGAACGTCGGTTGAAGAGTTGAGGGCAGTTTCACAGGCATCTTGGATGATACCGATGATAAAGCCGACTCCGATAACTTGTGCTGAGATATCACCAGAGATCCCAAAGAGGCTACATGCCACAGGAATCAGGAGCAGAGATCCACCGGTAACCCCAGAAGCTCCACAGGCTGACAAGGCAGCTACAACAGAGAGGAGGAGGGCAGTTCCGAAGTCCACATTAATACCAAGAGTGTGAACCGCTGCAAGAGAAAGAATAGTGATGGTAATGGCGGCACCACCCATGTTGATGGTTGCTCCAAGCGGGATAGAGATTGTATAGGTATCTTTGTCCAAACCAAGCTCTTCACAGAGTTTCAAGTTTACGGGGATGTTGGCTGCTGAGCTTCGAGTAAAGAAGGCAGTTACACCGCTGACTTGTAAGGTTTTGAGGACAAGTGGATATGGATTTTTACGCATCATCACAAATCCAATGATTGGGTTGATAACCAAGGCTACAAAGAGGTTGGTTGCCACAATCACAAGGATCAATTGGCCGTAACCTAGAAGGGCATCGACCCCTTGTTCAGAGATCGCTTTGAAAACCAAACCAAGGATTCCGAATGGTGCTAAGTTAATTACCCAAGCTACGACAGTTGAGGTTACATCTGCCACCGTTTGAAGCAATTCTTTACTTTGCTTGCTCGCTTGGCGCATAGCAATTCCAAAGACGCTAGCCCAAGCTAAAATTCCGATGTAGTTACCATTGGAAATAGCGCTAACTGGGTTTTCTACAATGTTGAGTAAGAGGTTACGAGCGATTTCAGCCAATCCACTAGGCGGTGCGATATCCGTAGCCGCATTTGCTAGTGTTAAGGTTGTTGGGAAAGCAAAGGATACAAGCACAGCAACCAAAGCAGCAGCAAACGTGCCGAATAGGTAAAGGAGAACGATGGTTTTTATATTGGATTGTCCACCTTCTCTGTGCTGAGAAAGGGCGTTGGTTACCAATGCAAATACCAAGAGAGGGGCAACTGCTCGCAAAGCACCTACGAAGACATCTCCGAGGATTCCGATAGCTGACCAAGATGGAACGATGAGGGCGAGGGCAAAACCAATGACAACCCCAATTGCAATTCGCTTGATCAGACTGGCTCGATTCCAGGCCTGAATGTAACGTTTCATGATTGAAACCTCCTTTAAAATTTATTTTAAATAGTCTACTATAAGAAAATTCCACTGTCAATGGATTTTCTGGGTTTTTATGAAAAAAGTTCGGAATTTTTGCAACTTTCTCCCCCCTTTTTTATAAAAACTTATGGAAATCATAAGAGGATTTGATAACAGATGTTGCAGGCGGAAGACTTCCCCTGTGTTATAATGATAATAAGGAAAAGGAGGTTTTATGCAAAACCTAGTATTACGAACCTTAGAGAAGATTCAATGGGAAGATCTACTAGACCAGTTCCTGTCCAAATTACTTTCACTGCTTTTTCTCTTTGTCTTGTTTTGGATGGGGAAAAAACTCATTCATGGACTTGTTCATCGTTTGCTTGCTCCCTCCATGTTGCTGGTGCAGAGTAATTCAGCTCGCAAGGAAACTCTTTTGCATTTGGTGGATAATGTTCTAAACTATGCCCTCTATTTTCTTTTGATTTATTGGGTGCTATCGATTCTTGGTTTACCGGTCTCCTCGCTACTAGCTGGAGCTGGTTTGGCAGGGGTTGTGGTTGGTCTAGGGGCTCAGGGCTTCTTGTCAGATATGGTGAATGGTTTCTTTATCCTATTGGAAAGGCAATTAGATGTTGGAGATTATGTGACCCTGCCAAATGGATCTGGCAAACTATCCGGTACTGTCGAAAATGTTGGAATCCGAACAACCCAGGTTCGTGATAGCAATGGGACTCTCTACTATATTCCCAATCGACAGATTCTCATCGTTAGCAATCAGTCTCGGGGAGATGTTTCCATTAGCTTGGACTTGCCTTTGTTACCGGGGACAGACTTTGAGCTTGTGGATCGGGTTGTGGAGCAAGTCAACCAGTCGCAACTGCAGGGATTTGACCAATTAGATGGTCAGCCTAAAGTTCTTGGACCGCAGTGGAGTCGGAGTGAAGGATTTGTCTATCGCATTTCGATCCCTATTCGCCAAGGACAGGATGCGGGGGTGGCTTATCCCATTTATCGCTTGTACCAGGATGCCTTGAAGGAAGCTGGTGTGCATTTGTCGACTTCTTCCGGATCTACGAATTAAGGAGGTGCATCCAGAATGTCTGACAAAAAGACTTTGCGGTCTCAGCCCTATTGGATTTGGATCCTTAGCTTGGTGGGGTTGAATGTCCTTTTACTACTTGGAATTGGTGGTCTGCTCTTTTCTTATTTAGGGCTAGCCGAGGAAAATGAGCAGTATGCCCGTCTTTTAGGTTTAAATCAAAAAGAAGAGAGTGTCATCGAGCAAAAGCTGGGCCAATCGCGGCAATTTGTAACCGGGGAACGGGTAACGGTTAAGACCATCGAAACAGATGAAAATCAGGAGATGTGGGATGATGCCACTGGATCAGCGGTTGTGGTTGAGCTCTTGGTTGAAAATAGTCATGGGAATACCTTCCGTGTGAATCCCTATAGTTACGAATTATTTGATGAAGAGGGAGAACCCTTGCTGTTAGATAGTGTGACCTTTGATCAGGAGGCTTTGGAGAGCAGTCTGGAACCGGGTGATCAAGGTAGCTATCGTTTGGTTTTTGATGGCGAGATGGGGGAAGGGCCCTATTATCTTGTCCACTACGATACAGAATGGAAGTCTAATTAGGAGGTCACTATGAAATCAATATATTTAGCAGGTGGTTGTTTTTGGGGTTTAGAGGAATATTTTTCTCGCATTGATGGTGTTCAGGAGACTAGTGTGGGTTATGCCAATGGCCAAGTCGAAACAACCAATTATCAACTCTTAAAAGAAACCGACCATGCAGAAACAGTCTTTGTCAGTTATGACCCTGCAGTCCTTAGCTTACGGGAAATTCTGCTGTATTATTTCCGAGTGATTGATCCGCTCAGTGTCAATCGCCAGGGCAATGATCGTGGTCGCCAATACCGAACAGGGATTTATTACCAGGATGCCCAAGATCTACCTGTGATTGAGCAGGTTATGGCTGAACAGTCGCAACATTTTGGCAACCAACCCTTGGCTGTTGAAGTGGAACCGCTTCGCCACTATATCCCTGCAGAAGATTATCACCAAGATTATTTGAAGAAAAATCCAGGAGGTTACTGCCACATCAATGTGGAGGATGCCTACCAGCCTTTGATTGATCCTGCCCTTTACCAAAAGCCTGACCAAGAGGAGTTGAAGCAGCGTTTATCTGTAGAAGAATATGCGGTGACTCAGGAAAATGCGACCGAGCGTCCATTTGATAACAGGTATGATGAACATTTCCAAGAAGGAATTTATGTGGACATTACTTCTGGAGAGCCCCTCTTCCAGTCTGCAGATAAATACAATTCAGGTTGTGGTTGGCCAGCCTTCTCCAAACCCATTGCCAAGGACCTTATTCAGTACCGTCAGGATTTGAGTCACGGGATGCGCCGGATTGAGGTTCGGAGTCGGGCAGGGGACGCCCATTTGGGACATGTTTTTGAAGATGGTCCGCAAGAATCAGGTGGACTTCGCTACTGTATCAATAGTGCTGCCCTCCGTTTTGTGGCTAAGGAAGATCTGGAAGTGGAAGGCTATGGTTATTTACTAGACTTGTTTGATTAGGAAGATGTTATGAAGAAGGAAGTTTTTGTAACAGGTCTCTTGACAACGGTGACCCTGGCGGGGTTAGGAGTCTACTTTGGTCGTCCTTATGTTCAGGAACTAGTAAAGGGTCAGGAAGACAGTCAGGCGACCCAAGCTCGGATTATGGCACACGGTGATTTGCTCTACCATGACCTTCTCTACTATTCTGTAGAGCAGGCGGATGGCAGCTATGATTTCTCTGAAAACTTTACCTATGTCAAATCCTGGTTAGAACAAGCTGACCTGGCCATTGGCGATTTTGAAGGAACCATTAACCCGGACTATCCCTTGAGCGGTTACCCGCTCTTTAATGCGCCTCCCCAAGTGGTAGAGGCTATTAAAGATGCTGGCTACGATGCCATGGACCTGGCCCACAACCATATTTTAGATTCGGGCTTTGAAGGCGTGGCGACTACTGCCCAAGCCTTCAAAGACGCTGGTATTACCCCCATTGGCGTTTATCCTGATCAAGCACGCGATCAGGCTCCCTTGCTTATCAAGGAGGTCAATGGCATTAAGATTGCGCTCCTAGCCTATGCTTATGGTTTTAATGGGTTGGAAGCTGGGCTGAGCCCAGAAGAGTATGAGGCAGTTCTCTCTGATTTGGATCAGGAGAAAATGGAGGCGGAAATAAAGCGGGCCGAGAAAGAGGCGGACCTCACGATTGTCATGCCGCAAATGGGTGAGGAATACCGTTTGGAGCCGACCGAGGAACAGGTTGAGCTATACCGCAAGATGGTGGACTGGGGCGCTGACCTGGTATTCGGTGGCCACCCGCATGTTCCAGAACCAACTGAAATGATTGAAAAAGATGGGGAAAACAAGTTCATCATCTATTCTATGGGCAATTTCATTTCCAATCAGCGAATCGAGAGCTTGGATGGAATGGCCAACTCCGAATGGACGGAGCGTGGGGTCCTCATGGATGTAGAAGTGGAGAAACAGGGCCAAAAGACTCGGATTAAATCTGTCAAAGGCCACCCAACCTGGGTGAATCGAGTCGAGAAGGGAACCTATTCGCAAGCGGGATTCCCTCAATACCTCTACCAAACCTTGGTGGTAGAAGATTTCTTGAAAGGTGGTCGCTATGAGGGCCAACTCGATGCCGAAACGCAGGCGCGGGTTGAAAACGCTTTTCTTGAAACAAACGAACTTTTGAACCTTCAATGGCTTAATAAAAAATAAGAATGTACAGAAAAAGGG
Source organism: Streptococcus sp. NLN76 (assembly GCF_015686645.1). Classification (NCBI taxonomy): domain Bacteria; kingdom Bacillati; phylum Bacillota; class Bacilli; order Lactobacillales; family Streptococcaceae; genus Streptococcus; species Streptococcus sp. NLN76. Next base: position 6,973 of record NZ_JADPMS010000059.1, read on the forward strand.
GCAAGACTTGAACTTGCTCCTTTTCATAGTAGCTAGATATCATTGAAAATAGAGAATATCTTGAATTATAAGTTATAGTCGTTTAGTTTGTTTTTAGTACAAGGCAGCGAGTCGTAGACAGTACTGATACTTAACTAACTTCAAAATCGGAATACTCGAATCTTTCAAAGAGATGACTAGGAAAGCCGATGACGGTAGTTCAACAGGTCTGGGAGACCTGTTGAATATTATCGATAAGGCATGCAAAGCACGCAATCAAAAAGTTCATCAAAGAGGCTTGACAAAGTCAGATTTTGAAATTCAATGAGTATGAAGTACGGCAAGACGAACTAACACAGTAATAAAAGATAAACTAAAAGAGTATATCTTTGTTGATTTTAAAGAAATTTGAAGACTATCAGACAAATCTATGCGGCGTGATTCTTATGTATTAACTTTTACCAGTCTAAGGTATTCACAATTGAGCGAACTGAAATAGTTGATGAGGTATTCTTACTGACAATTATTTTTGAAGATTGTTGAACAGTGTTAAGAAGCAATATAGCTGAAATATTAAATAGAACAAAAAAATTTTTCATGTTGTTGTTTCTCCTCTTGAATTTGTAATTTGATTCACATACAATTATTTTATAATAAAGAAATAGAAATTTAGAATGTGTTACGTATTTGTAACAGGAGTGTTTAAATAAATAAATATGGTCGTGTTTTCAAAATGATTCGGAATTCTAAAAATTTATCCATTCGGGAAGTGGCAGGACAAGATATTTCGGCTGCTCAGATTTCTCGCTTTGAAAAAGGAGAAAATGATATTTCTCTTTCAAAATTTATGGCCTGTCTACAACGGATGGATGTACTTCTAGGTGAGTTTTGGAATTTTTATCATGTTTATTACCAAGAAGAGGATCCGAGGGTAACAATTGATTTTAATCAAGCACTTTTAAACAAAAATACATCTTATTTCCTAAATTTACAGGCGAATTATGAAGAAAAGTATAAGACTGAAAGAAGAGCGTCGGATCGTGTAATGATTTCAGTCGTTCAGGTTTTGTTGAATCGGTGTGATGAACGCTACCTTATTTCTGAAAAAGATAAAGAAGTTATCGCGGACTATCTGATGGGAATTTCGGATTGGTGTTTGTTTGAACTCTGGATTCTGGGTTCATGTGGACAAGCGCTTGAGTCTAGAGCGATTGAGATATTTGGATTAGAAATCATTCAAAAAACTCAATTTTACCCGTTGTGCTAGTTGATTTAAGGGTAAGCAAGTGAATATTTTAGACTGAAACCATTTTCGATCTGGCTTTGATGAAGTAATATGGAAGGGCACCTCTAAAAACTAAACTCTTAAAAATTCGAACATTGATTTATCAAGATTTCTACGACATGATTTGATGCAAAACCGGAGTTTTTCGAGGTGCCCGGAATAAGTTAATAGGATGGCCTCTACTTTAAATTTTAAAGCATAGAGATTCCTGCATCTTAAATCCTCAATCCCAAACTGCTCTAAACTCGAAAATACCGTTTCAATTGGTTTACGCAGTCGTCCA
>NZ_JADPMS010000006.1:0-64397 GCF_015686645.1 Streptococcus sp. NLN76
GAGATTTCCCATCAGCAATGAATAAGAGCCCTGAGAGATGATCAGGTAGATAGGTTAGGAGTGGAAGTTGTGTGAGCAATGTAGCGGACTAATACTAATAGCTCGAAGACTTATCCGAAGTCAAACTAAGTAACGGAAACGTTAAGAATGACGAACTCAGATGCGAGTTGAGGAATATTTCGATTACTCTTTGAATAGCTATTCAATTTTGAGTGTTCTTAACACTCACTCTACACGAACTGTAGAGAAGAAAATTTTAATATTTTTTTGGAAGATGGCAAGGAGTCAAGATGAGATAAATCTAAGGATTATCGAATCGCAGACGACACAGCCAGGGCCAAAAAAATGAAAAATTTAGTTAAGTGACGATAGCCTAGGAGATACACCTGTTCCCATGCCGAACACAGCAGTTAAGCCCTAGAACGCCGGAAGTAGTTGGGGGTTGCCCCCTGTGAGATATGGTAGTCGCTTAGCAAAAGGGAGTTTAGCTCAGTTGAAAAGGAGAGGCAATCGACTTTTCAAGTTGCGGATAAGGAAAGTGAAACTTTCCACCGTTGGCTGAGCAGACTCCGCCTTATGGGAGTTTAGCTCAGCTGGGAGAGCATCTGCCTTACAAGCAGAGGGTCAGCGGTTCGATCCCGTTAACTCCCATTCAAGCGGGTGTAGTTTAGTGGTAAAACTACAGCCTTCCAAGCTGTTGTCGCGAGTTCGATTCTCGTCACCCGCTTTGAACAATAGTTCAATACCATACCAAGTTTTTAACTTGGGCGCGTAGCTCAGGTGGTTAGAGCGCACGCCTGATAAGCGTGAGGTCGGTGGTTCGAGTCCACTCGTGCCCATTTATAATATGGTCCGTTGGTCAAGGGGTTAAGACACCGCCTTTTCACGGCGGTAACACGGGTTCGAATCCCGTACGGACTATTTATAATTTTTGGAGGATTACCCAAGTCCGGCTGAAGGGAACGGTCTTGAAAACCGTCAGGCGTGTAAAAGCGTGCGTGGGTTCGAATCCCACATCCTCCTTGTTTAAGAATAGCGCGGGATGGAGCAGCTAGGTAGCTCGTCGGGCTCATAACCCGAAGGTCGTAGGTTCAAATCCTGCTCCCGCAATTTGGCTCGGTAGCTCAGTTGGTAGAGCAATGGATTGAAGCTCCATGTGTCGGCGGTTCGATTCCGTCTCGCGCCATTACAATTGAATATTGTATGGAAGGGTAGCGAAGAGGCTAAACGCGGCGGACTGTAAATCCGCTCCTTCGGGTTCGGGGGTTCGAATCCCTCCCCTTCCATCTTACGGGCATAGTTTAAAGGTAGAACTAAGGTCTCCAAAACCTTCAGTGTGGGTTCAATTCCTACTGCCCGTGTATTAATAGAATGGCGGGTGTGGTGAAGTGGTTAACACATCAGATTGTGGCTCTGACATTCGGGGGTTCGATTCCCCTCACTCGCCTATTTATTAATAATGGGGTATCGCCAAGCGGTAAGGCAAGGGACTTTGACTCCCTCATGCGTTGGTTCGAATCCAGCTACCCCAGTTACTAATTGAATAATTAGTGAAAGCCGGCGTGGCGGAATTGGCAGACGCGCTGGACTCAAAATCCAGTGTCCTCACGGACGTGCCGGTTCGACCCCGGCCGCCGGTATCTGAAAGTCTTCTCTAGAAGGCTTTTTATTTTTGTTCTTTTTCAACTAGAGCAGTTCTTCCCACTTTCCTCCTTTCGGATCTTTTGATAAAATGGCATGTATGAAAGAAATTGTTGAAAAGGCACCGGCTAAGATCAATTTAGGCCTGGATGTTCGTGGAAAGCGGGAGGATGGTTTTCACGAGTTAGGCATGGTTATGGCAAGTGTGGACTTAAATGATTATATTACAGTACGGGAGCGAGAGGATCAGCAGATTACGCTTGAGTCTTCTTCGAGTAAACTGCCGCTAAATTTTAAAAATCATGCGTATAAAGCGGCCTTTTATTTACGGCAAGCAGCTGGTTTGGAAGATAGAGGGGTTCATATTTCGATTGATAAACGAATTCCGATTACATCTGGTTTAGCGGGTGGTTCTAGTGATGCTGCTGCGACGTTACGGGCCTTGAATCGATTGTGGGACTTAGATTATAGTCTAGAACAGTTAGCTGAAATCGGAGCTAAGGTTGGTTCGGATGTGCCTTATTGTGTTTACGGGGGATGTGCTTATGTGACAGGTCGTGGGGAGCAAGTTCACCCCTTGGCACGTGCTCCCAAGGTTTGGGTTGTTTTGATAAAACCCCCCTTTAGTTTGTCAACGACTGCTATTTTTTCTCAAGTTGAGATGCATAGCATTAAGCCTGTGGATATTCCAACTCTTTGTCAGGCCATTAATGAAGAGAATTATGAGCAGCTCTTGGCTAATCTTGGGAACTCCTTGGAAGACATTAGTATTGCACGCAAGCCCATGATTCAAAAAATCAAAAATTGTGCGGCAGCTTCTGGGGCAGATGCAACTCTTATGAGTGGCAGTGGGCCAACTGTCTTTGCCCTTTGTTCTAGCGATAAGGCTGCCTGTCGTGTCGTGAATTCAGTCAAAGGATTTTGTAAGGAAGTTTATCGTGTCAGAATGTTATAGAGTCAGACTTGACTCTATCTTTTTTTTGCGATATACTTAACCAGTAAATAATTTACCAGTTAAGGAGATTCTATGTTAGGAAGTGAGATTAGTCGTGTTTTGGATTTGGTTTTGAAAAAAGCAGAGCACCAGCATGAGCTTTTGCTTGGGGATTGTCAGAGCCCCATTCACCTCACCAATACCCAGGAACATATTTTAATGGTCTTAGCACAAAAGCCCTTAACCAATTCCAGCTTGGCAAAAGAGCTAGGCCTTTCCCAGGCGGCCATGACCAAGGCGACCAAGCTTCTGTGCAAGGAAGGTTTGCTTGAAACCAAAAGGGATGAACAAGATGGACGCCTGGTTTATTTTCAATTAACCAAGGAAGGCAAGGCGGTTGCGGAGGAGCACGCGCAACACCATGAACGAACCAGCCAAGCCTTGCAGAAAATGGTCCAAGGTTTTTCCAAGGATGAGCAAAAAGTGATTGCCAAGTTTCTGAAAGAATTAGCGAAGGAGATGGAATAGAGATGCGCTATTTGACGGTCAAGGATTTGACCTTTTACTATGACAAGGAGCCCGTTTTAGAGGGAGTATCCTACCACATTGATGCTGGGGAATTTGTGACCCTGACAGGTGAAAATGGGGCGGCCAAGTCTACCCTACTCAAGGCTAGTTTAGGGCTGCTTAAACCCAGCCAAGGAAGGGTCGAACGGGCAGCCCTAAACCGAGAAGGTCAAGCCTTACGAATTGCCTATTTGCCCCAGACGGTGGCCAGCTTTAACTCAGGCTTTCCTTCGACTGTGGAGGAGTTTGTGGCTTCGGGTCGGTACCCTCGCAAATCCTGGTGGAAGAGGCTGACAGAGCATGATCAGGAACATGTTCAGGTCAGTTTGGAGGCCGTTGGTTTGTGGGACCAGCGGAAAAGCTTTATTGGAGCTCTTTCGGGTGGTCAGAAGCAGCGGGTGGCCTTGGCTCGGATGTTTGCCTCGGATCCGGATTTCTTTGTCTTGGATGAGCCCACAACTGGGATGGATGCGGTGTCTAAAGAGGACTTTTATGAACTCATGCACCATTCTGCTCATAAGCATGGGAAGGCGGTCTTGATGGTGACTCACGATCCCGAGGAAGTGGCAGAATATGCGGACCGAAATATTCATTTGTTGCGGAAGCAGGACTCGCCTTGGCGTTGCTTCCAGTTGCATCAAGGAGAGGAGGAAGGCGCATGAGTTTATTGGATTATGCCTTTTTCCAACGGGCACTCTTGGCCATTGTAGCCATGAGTCTGTTCTCGCCAGCGATTGGTGTGTTTCTGATTTTGCGCCGGCAGAGTTTGATGAGTGATACCTTGAGTCATATTTCCCTAGCAGGGGTAGCTCTGGGACTGCTCTTAGGTCTGTCGCCGACCTGGATGACCTTGGTGGTAGTGGTAATTGCCGCAGTCTTCTTGGAGTACTTGCGAACGGTTTACGCTTCGTATTTGGAAGTCGGGACTGTGATCCTGATGGCCGCAGGTCTGGCTATTGCCATGGTGGTGATGAGCAAGTCTGGGGGCGGTCAGACCATGAGCCTAGAGCAGTACCTCTATGGTTCTATCGTGACCATTTCTTGGGAGCAGGTGTTGGGACTTTTCGCTATCGCGGCGGTGGTCTTACTCTTTCTGATCTTGGCTTATCGGCCGCTCTATTTACTCACCTTCGATGAGGACACAGCGCAAGTGGATGGGATTCCTACCCGTGCCCTGTCGATTGCCTTTAACGTCATGAGTGGGGTTGCGATCGCCCTCATGATTCCAGCTGCTGGAGCTCTTTTGGTTTCTACCATTATGATTTTGCCAGCCAGCATCGCCTTGCGTCTGGGGCGCCATTTCCGATCGGTTCTTTGGCTGTCTTGCCTCATTGGCCTCATTGGTATGGTTGCGGGACTTTTCCTTTCCTATTATTGGGAAAGCCCAGCTAGCGCAAGTATTACATTAATTTTCATCGCCATTTTCATGGTGGTGGCTCTGCTTAAGAGAAAGTAGGTTCTTATGAAAAAACGTAAAAAGGGACTTGCCGTCCTCCTCTTAGGACTCTTCCTTTTCCTAACCGCATGCCAGTCCCAGGGGGCCAAAAAGGATATTCAACTGGTGGCCAGCTTCTATCCCATCTATGAATTTAGCAAAAAAATTGTTGGAGACGAGGCGGATGTGCAACTCTTGGTTCAAGCAGGAACGGAGGTGCACGGCTATGAACCATCAGCCAAAGATGTTAGTCGCATTCAAGAAGCTTCCTCCTTCCTTTATATGGATCCCAATATGGAAATGTGGGTGCCAGATTTGGAAAAGAGCGGAGTTCTATCTGCTGATCGGACGATTCAGGCGAGCAAGAATCTGATTCTTCTACCGGGGCAGGAGGAAGACCACGATCACGACCATGGGGCTGAGGAACATAGCCACGACTTGGATCCTCACCTCTGGCTCTCTCCTTACCGAGCTAAGCTCTTGGTGGCTTCTTTGCGGGATCAATTAAAGGAGCGCTATCCAGACCAGGCAGCGACTTTTGAAAAAAATGCGGCAGCTTATCTCGAGGAATTGGACCAACTGGATAAATCGTATCAAGAAAAATTGGCAGCCTACAAGGGTTACACTTTCTTGACTCAGCACACGGCTTTCAACTACCTAGCCTTTGACTATCAGCTTCAACAAGAGTCTATTGTGGGTCTTTCCACAGAAGAAGAACCTTCCTTGAAGCGAATCCAGGAGCTGGCAGACCAGGTCAAGGAAACAGGACTCAAACGCATTTACGTAGAATCCTCTTCTTCCAACAAACTTGCGCAAACCCTAGCCTCTGAGGCCGGTGTTGAACTAGGCCAGCTTCACACCTTGGAAGGTGTTCCGCAGAAGGATATGGACCAAGGAGCCACCTATATCAGCTTGATGGAGGAAAATCTGGAACAACTGCTAGCTGGATTTAAAGATGCAGCGAAGCCCAAGGCCTCTGAGACCGTAACTGAAAAAACAGTTGCCAATGGCTATTTTGAAGACAAGGACATCAAAGACCGAACCCTGAGTGATTGGGAAGGAGACTGGCAGTCTGTCTACCCATATCTGGAATCTGGACAGTTAGACCAAGTCTTTGACTACAAGGCCAAGAAAAAGGGAGACAAAACCGCTCAGGAGTACAAGGACTACTACAAAATTGGTTACCAAACCGATGTCAACCAGATTAAAATCAAGGGGAATAAGGTAACCTTTGTAACGGATAAGGGTGAGGAGACTTATACCTACAAGGCTGCAGGCTATAAAATCCTGACCTATGAAAAGGGCAACCGAGGTGTCCGCTTCCAATTTGAAGCTGAAGAAGCGAATGCAGGACGCTTCAAGTACCTACAATTTAGCGACCACCAAATTGCCCCAACTCAATCGGCTCATTTCCATCTGTATTTTGGTGGAGAAAGTCAAGAAGCCCTTTGGGAGGAGTTAACCAATTGGCCTACTTACTATCCGGCTAGTTTAACTGGGCAGGAAATAGCTCAGGAAATGGTGGCGCATTAAGCTCCATTATTTTCTATGCTATGAGCCAACTAAACAAGTTAAAGTCGAGTTTCACTATGTGGAAGCTCGACTTTTTTTGTTTCAGAATCCGGGCTAGTCAGTTGAGAAGTGTATTGTTTTAGAGGAGATAGAACCGGCTTCTATTTAAAAATGTTTTTTGAAGACCACATAATTATTTGATTTTATAAACCGGTTTACTTATAATGGTGATGTAAGCGCTTGTTGTGTCATGAATGGAGGTTCGTCATGAAAAATTTACTACTATCCTTGCCAAAATATGGTATTCGTAAATATCCGGTTGGAATTTGCTCTGTTGTCATTGGTCTGAGTTTCTTAGGGGCGCAGCCTGTTCTTGCGCAAGAAGGTGGTGAAACTGGGCTAATTGAAGTTTCTGTAAAAGCACCTGTTCCGAAGGCCGATGAAAGAAGTCAGGGCAGTCCTATCCTAGAAACGGTTGTCGATTCAAGTCTAACAGAGTTTGCTATCGATGGGACTTTGGTTGAGGAGCCAGCTCTAATCGAGTCTGCTAATTTTATAGAAGAAACAGTAACAGAAAGTCATTCTGGGACTCTAGTGGTCACTCCTTTAGAGGCTCGGGCTTTTCCACTAGCAGAAAATGAGCCAGTAGGGACGGCTGCTGCTCAAACACAACCAAATGGATCTGCTCAAGAAATTCCAGAAAATCTTATTAAAAATGGTGATTTTGAAGAAACAGGGCCAAGTAAAGGAAATTGGTACTATAGTTCTGCTACATCCTGGGACAATCCTTATATTCCCAAAGGTATTAAAAAAAGTAATGGAAGTGTCTATGCTTATGCTGGTAAATTAACCTTTGACGCTCCTAAAACTTACCGTGCTATTGTAGCCCAAACCTTGGCTGTTGATCCGAAACAAAGCTACCTTCTTACGGGTAACCTAGAGACCTTTGACGTGACCGGAGCAGGGGTTAAGATACGGGTTACTTATAAGGATCAGAACCAGAAGGATTTGCGGCCTCAAATGTATGTTGCAACTTCTCCGGTCACTGGGAATTCCAATGTAAAAATTGAAAAAGTCATTCCTCTAACCCCGGAAACTCATTTTCTAAAGGTTGAGTTAATGTTTGACAAGGGGACAGGAGTGGCCTCTTTTGATGACCTTTCCCTGACGGTTTATCATAAAGAAGAATCGACATTTAATAAAGAGCAAAAAGAAATCGAGCGTCAACCCATCACCATTCCCACCAATAAAATCTATATCACGAACCGCCCGGAATTGCGATATGTATTAGAGGATACGGAGATAGCAAGTGTTGAAAATCATCTAATCATTCCTAAACAAGCTGGACAGACGAAATTATTCATCTATAACCAGGATCAGTTGGTTTCAACAGTTGATTTTATCGTGAATCCTTTTGAGGAGACTGTTTTTGATTCTATTTTGAAAAAATGGGAGCAAATATCATTAGATAATGGACATTATAAAGAGTCAGACGCCTACATGAAACGGTTGAAGGAAAATCAAGAAAAATTGGTTGAAGAAGCTCTTGCAGACTGGCACGATCCAGTTCGGTTAGAGCCATCTCTATTTCACAAATATCCCTTAAATCGTTCTGCAGATATCACTAGTATTTATCGCGAACTGGAAACGATGGCTAAAGTTTTGACAAATCCCTCTTCGAAATACTATCAAAATCGTGATTTACTGGATCGTGTAAAGGAAGGATTTAAGTGGCTCCATCAACATGTGTACAATGAATCTCAAGAAATAAATGGGAATTGGTGGGATTATGAAATCGGAACACCTTTATCCATGCTTAATACCTTAGCTTACCTCAATGCCTACTTTTCACAGGATGAAATTAATACATATACAAAGGCAATCAGTAAGTTTGTACCAGATACAACAATGATTCGGATGACAACTCCAAGACCCGTTCCAGCTGTTGGGGGAAATCAGACTGATATTAGCAAAGTAGCAATTCTAGAGGGAGCTTTAACCAAGAATCCACTGCGTATTCAAGCGGGTGTATATGGTCTAACTACCATTATGGACCATGTATCTAGTGGGGAAGGTTTTTATCGAGATGGTTCTTTTATCGACCATACAAACGTTGCCTATACAGGGGCTTACGGAAATGTCTTGATTGATGGCTTCTCACGGATTCTACCTGTGATTCAAGCAACGGAATTTGCACTTCCTCGGGATAAGACGGCTATTATTCAAGATTGGATTGAAAAAGCCTTTATGCCTATTTTAGTGAAGGGCGAGTTGCTGGATATGACTCGAGGTCGGTCAGTGAGCCGTGCTCAAGTTCAGAGTCATGTCTATGCCGTTGATATTATTGTTGCTTTAGCACGAATTGCTCAATCATCATCTGATGAAGAGAAAGCAGCTATCAACTCATTTGTAAAGGAACAAGTCTTAAGTGACTCTTTTAGTGATATTTTCCATCATTTAAATTCTTATCAGGATCATGCCTTAATCCAGAATATTCTTAAGGACTCGACCATACAAGCACGCACTCCTAAAACAAGTATTGCTGCTTTTAACAATATGGATAAGTTTGTTTTCCATCAAGCTGAAAAAGATTTTAGTTTTGCCATCAGTATGCATTCTCATAAAACGCAAAACTATGAAGACATGAATAATGAGAATCGTCATGGTTGGTACACAGCAGATGGGATGGTGTATCTATATAACGGAGACCTGAGTCACTACAGCAATCATTATTGGCCAACAGTCAATCCCTATCGCTTACCAGGCGTTACAAATACGATCCAACAACGGGAAGATGGTAGTGGAGAAACAGTATTACCAAGTCAGTTTGTAGGGGCAAATCAGTTAGGGAACCATTATGCGACTGTAGCTATGGATTTTACGAATTGGGACAAAACGCTAACGGAGAAAAAAGCTTGGTTTGTTTTGAAAGATAAGGTTGTTTTTCTAGGAACCAATCTTCAAAATCAATCTGCCCATCCAGTGGTCACGACCATTGAAAATCGAAAATTGTTGGCTGATAAAGATTATCGGTATTTTCTTAATGGTCAAGAGGTCCATTTATCCAAGCAAGAATTGGAAATGGATTTTCCTAAGTCCTTCTATGTAAGTAATGGGGATGAAAATCAATCGATAGGATATGTTTTTCTCCAACCGATGCGCATAACTTCTAAACTAGTTGAAGGACAGGGAAGTTGGAGTGAAATTAACTATGATCAACCTAAAGAACTGCATACGAATAGCTTCTTAACTATCGAAGCAGCCAATAGGCAATCGGGTTCTAATTACGCTTATGTATTAGCTCCAAACTCTAGTCAAGAGGACTTGGCCTCTATCTTGCAGAACGTCGAGGTACTTGTGCAAACGGATGATTTACAGGTCGTCTATGATCATGGAGAAAAGGTGTGGGGTATCGTTAATTACCAAGATAATGCCTATAAAGTGGATAATCATTTGACAGTTACAAAAAAAGGATTATACACAGTTTCTAAAAAAGGGAATGGATACCTAGTTTCTTACTACAATCCTCTTTTTGACATACAAGAAGATTCTGAGGTTTTTGTTACAGACGGAGTATCAAGATTGGCGAAGGCTTCAAGTCCAGAACTTCCGTCTCGCATTTGGAATATCCGACTCCCTCAGCTTAATCAACGTCAGCACGGCCTTGGCACCCATTTTGATAAGCTACCGGATTTTGATTTAGATCCACTTAAGCAAAGTCAACATGGTTCAGGTACCCAGACGGAAAAAGCGCCGAAGTTTGATTTGAATGACCTCAAGCAAAATCAGTATGGAGAAGGAATCCAAGCTGAAAAATTGCCTAGTTTACGATTAGTTTCACGTGAGAACGAGAAACGTAGAGTTATGAGGTCTAAACTTGAAATGCGAGAAGACTCTAACAAACAAGGGATTTTGCCAGATACTTCTGGCCAAGATTCAATTGTATTAACAAGCACAGGGATTATCTTATTGGCAACTCTTGGAAGTGTTAAATCTAAACGTCGCAAAGGCTAACTCCATTTTCATTTGTCTATAAAACCACTGATTGCTCGTACGGTATTGGATAGGAGTAGTCGGTGGTTCTTTATATTGTTTAAATTTCAAAATCTGACGTTGTCAATCCTCTTTGCTGAACTTTATTTTTTTGAAATTCTGCAAGTATTCTGATTTTGAAAGTAGTTAAGTATTATTTCAGTATTGTCGGAGGAAAGTTACGTTAACAAAAATGTTCGTTTTTGGAAAAAAAAGATTTTGTGATTTTTTTATCAAACCTCTTGCGTCCCTCCTTCCCTTTCGTTATAATGGTAGGTGCTTGTAAAAAACCTCACAAAGGAGATATTCATGGAAAATATGTTCCAAATTATTACGTCCAACGCCTTTCTCAGTGCGATTTTCTCAACGATTTCGATTATTTTGTTGGGATACCTTGCACGGAAACGCAATATCGTTGGGCCTGAAGCAGGAAAGGTTTTGTCGGATGTGGTTTTAGCTTTTGCGTTGCCAGCCTTGGCATTCTCAGCCTTTATGCAAAACATTAATCCAGAGACCTTTACCACTGGTTTAACGGTGTTTGTCTTTGGTTTTGTGGCCTATGTTATTTTGATTGTCTTGGGGGAAAGTCTTTATTTCCGTTTTAAAGGAGATCAAAAGACAACTCTTTCTGTTTTGACCACGTTTGGTTCTACAACCTTCTTCGGAATTCCGATCATTAATGGTTTCTTGGGTCCTCTCGGAGCTCTTTATGCCAATATCTTTAATATTGCTTACCGGGTATTCCTTTATTCCTATGGTTTGGTTCGGATGAGTGGGGTTCAGTTTGAGAAGAAGAACTTCAAACAAATTTTCTTGAACCCAATCGTTGTGGCGACTTTCCTGGGTCTCTTGATTTGGATTTTCCAAAATGATATGCCGCAAATGACCGTAACGGTTCCTCTTTACGAAGGCAGCAAGGAAATGCAAGATATTACGGTTGGAATCTTGCGGATTGACAAGACTCTTCCTTGGGTCTATAAACCAGTTGATTACTTATCTAAACTAGCTTCTCCACTGGCTTGGTTGGCGATCGGGATGACTCTTGGAAATATCAGTATTGGTGAAGCCCTCAAGGACCGTGTGGTTTGGCTTTATAGCGGTGTCAAACTCATTGTCGTTCCTGCTATCTTTATGGTCTTGATGTTGGTCATGAAATCTGTCTTTAGCTTGGATTACGAAGCTTTCATGTCGATCATCATTCTGTTGGCAACTCCACCAGCTACCGTTGCAGTAGCTTATGCCATCAAGTATGATAAGGAAGCACAACTAGCCAGTAACGCTTCCCTTTTGGCAACCGTTCTATCCATTGTAGCGATTGTTTTCTGGATTATTGTTGGAGCAGGTCTTCAGGCCTTCTTCTAAGAGGTAGTATCTATGAAAGTATTGTGTTATGGTGTTAGGGATGTTGAAATTCCTATTTTTGAACAGGTCAATCAAAGCTTTGGCTTTGAGTTGACCTTGGTAGCGGACTATCTCAATTCTCCGGAGACAGCCGCCTTGGCAAAAGGACATGATGCAGTCATCCTGCGGGGGAATTGTTTTGCGACAGCGGAAGTTTTAGACCGCTACAAGGAGTGGGGGATTGGGTATGTTTTGACACGGACTGTGGGGGTCAACCACATAGATGTGGACTACGCGAAAGAGCTTGGACTCAAAACAGCCTACGTTCCCTTTTACTCTCCCAATGCGATTGCTGAATTGGCGGTGACCTTAGCCATGATGTTGCTTCGCCACACGGCCTATACGGTGCAAAAAACAGCGCAGAAGGATTTCCGTGTGGATGCAGCGATGTTCTCCAAGGAAATTCGCAATTGCAGGGTCGGACTTGTGGGGATTGGTCGTATCGGTTTGACTACAGCCAAGCTCTTTAAAGGACTGGGTGCAGAGGTCTTGGCTTACGATGCCTTCCCTAAAGAGGGAGTGGAGGACATTGTCCGCCAAGTGTCTCTGGAAGAGCTCTTGCGTGAAAGTGACATTGTTAGCGTCCATGCTCCCTACATTCCGGCCAACGGCCGTTTGATCACGCGCGACTTTATCGCAAACATGAAGGATGGCGCTATCTTGATTAATACGGCACGGGGAGAGTTGCAGGATGCTCAGGCCTTGCTGGAAGCGGTGCAGTCCGGTAAATTGGCCGGTCTTGGCTTGGATACCCTGGAAGGGGAAGGGAATTTCTTCTTCAAGGATCTACGCGGGCAGACCTTGCCAGATCCAGTTGTGGAAGAATTGGTTCAGCTCTATCCACGTGTCTTGATCACTCCCCATGTCGGTTCCTACACAGACGAAGCAGCTCTTAATATGATTGAAACCAGTTTCAAGAACCTACAAGAATTTCTTGAGACAGGTCTTAGTCAAAATGAAATTGAATAGAGAAAAGAGAGTGAGACAGAACGATTTCATTTGTAAAAATCGTTCGTTACAAGTCTTTATTTCAAGTTGTAAGCTGAAACGGTTTCTCCCCAAACCGTTTCACTCTCACCTCCGCACAGTTGATTAGGTTGTTTTCGGAGGTCAAAGAGTCAGGAATTGACTCTTTGAGTTTCTGGATAGGAGAACATGAAATGTTCTCTCAATAAATCGAACGAAAATACCAATCAACCACTGCGTCAAAGTGATTTCACTAACAAAAATAGGAAGGTTGAGACTTTTGTCTCAGCTTTTTTTGCTGCTATTTCGAATAAAGAAGTGAGGAGGCCAGAGAAGGATGATTGAAAGCAAAGCTCAGGCTATTTTAAGTGAGGCTCGTAAGCGTCGGGGCCAGGATATCTATGTGATGCCCCGCGTTGAGGGCTATGCTATTTACTTGCGACTGGGAGAGGAGCGGGTTTTCTTGGATGAATTAGACTCTGTTCAAGGGCAGGCCTTGCTGAGTCACTTTAAGTTTGCGGCAAGGATGAACGTTGGCGAACGGAGGCGAAGTCAGTTAGGTTCCTGTGATTATAATTTGGAGCAAGGATCTCTTTCTTTACGGCTATCCACGGTTGGGGACTACCGTGGTTTGGAGAGTCTGGTGATTCGTCTCCTTTATGATGGCCAGCAAGATTTGGCCTTTTGGGATTGGGAACCTCAAAAATTGGGACAGTTGATCCAGGGGCGAGGTCTCTACCTCTTTTCGGGGCCGGTAGGCAGTGGTAAAACCAGCCTCATGTATCAACTGGCCAAGGAGCGATTTGGAGGCCGGCAGATTTTGACCATCGAGGATCCTGTTGAGATTAAGGACTCAACTTTTTTGCAGTTGCAGCTGAACAAAGAGATTGGTATGACATATGACCATCTCATCAAGCTCTCTCTTCGGCATAGGCCGGATCTCTTGATTATTGGAGAAATTCGGGATTCCGAAACCGCTCGAGCGGTTGTCCGAGCAGCCTTAACGGGAATTAGTGTCTTCTCGACGGTCCATGCCCGGTCTATTTCCGGAGTTTACCGCCGTCTACTGGAATTGGGTGTGGAACCCGGAGAGTTGGAAGAGTGCTTGCAGTTGGTCTGTTACCAGCGCCTGATAGAGGGAAAGGGGTTAGTAGATGTTGCCCAGAAAGACTTTGAGAACCACAGGGCTACTTCATGGAATGCCAAGGTGGCAAACCTACTTAAATCCGGACATATCAGCCAAGATCAGGCTCGGGAAGAATACCTTGGGACTGCGGCAGGAGTTGAAGATTATTCAACTCTTTCATAACCTTTTTGCGACAGGTTTTCACCTGGCTGAGGCATTGGATTTCTTAGACCACAGTGGTCTCTTAGCCAAGGAACTGGTGGACCGTATGCGAAAGGGGATGCGGTCGGGTCAGCCTTTTTCGAATATCTTGGGGCAACTGGGTTTTTCTGGAACGGTCGTAAGCCAACTGGCTTTAGCCGAGTTACATGGCAATATGCTGGACAGTCTGGATCAGTTGGAGGGGCACTTGCAAAGTCTCATTCAGGTTCGGAGGAAGCTTGTGGCGGTTGGAACCTACCCTCTTTTATTGCTAGGTTTTCTGATGCTGATGATTCTTGGGTTGCGCTCCTATGTTTTACCGGAAATAGACCAGAGCAATCAGTGGACCCGCCTGGTAGAGGTTCTTCCTCTTGGTTTTGTGGTCTTGATGGCCTGTCTAGGTTTGGGGTTAGGTGGTCTCGTGCTGCTGTATCGACAGCTGAAGCGGTTGGAATTTTTCCGCATGCTGGTGACTTGCCCCGGCCTTCGTGGATTTGTTCAGGCTTATTTATCAGCCAGTCTGGCGCGTGAGTGGGCTTGCCTTTTTGGACAGGGCTTGACCTTGGCGGAGATTGTTGAGCTGATGCGGCGACAAGAGTCGATTTTCTTGGCTGAGTTGGGAGCGGATCTGGACCAAGCCTTGAGTGGTGGGATGTCCCTGGCCCAGCAGATTCGGACCTACCCTTTTTTGAGGAAGGAGTTGGCCTTGATGATTGAATATGGTGAGTTTAAGTCACGCTTGGGGCAGGAATTAGCCCTTTATTCGAGAAAAACCTGGGAGGACTTTTTTCACCGGCTTTTCCGACTAATGGATTTGATACAGCCGTGTGTCTTTATTCTCGTAGCTTTATTGATTCTCTTACTCTATGCAGCTATGTTACTGCCGATCTATCAAAATTTGGAGGTGTCCCTATGAGGGAAAAGATAAAAAATACAAAACTAAAAGCTTTCACTCTAATAGAAATGCTAATTGTGATTCTAATCATCTCTGTTCTGCTTTTATTGTTTGTTCCCAATTTGGTCAAACAAAAGGAGGTTGTAAGGGAAAAGGGGAATGCAGCCATTGTCAAAGTTGTGGAGAGTCAGGCAGAGATTTACCAGCTTAACCATAGTGGCGATCCTAACCTAGGACAGCTGGTAGCGGAGAAGCACATTACCAAGGAGCAGGCAGATGCTTATCGGGACTACTATAAGAAACACAGTGGTGAAAGTCGGGTTGTCCCCGATTAGGGCTTTTACCTTGCTGGAAAGTTTGTTAACACTAGGAATCACTCTTTTTCTTCTAACTCTCTTGTCGGTGGGAATCGGAGAGGTCTATCGTACCTTTGAGAAGAATCTCTTCTATATCCGCTTTGAGCATTTTTATACCGAGTCTCAGACTCTGGCTTGGGCTCGCCAGGAGTCAGCGCAGTTGTATGTTCAAGAGGGGCGGATTATAGGACCAGAAGGGGAGTTAGAGCTTCCGGAGGGATTGGAATTAGTATCGAATTTCCAGCTAGACTTGGATTCCAAAGGCAATCATACGGGCCTGTCTCGGATTGTCTTTCGGGATCAAGCGAGTGGGAAGACCATTCATTATCAAGCGAGGATTGGCAATGGGATTTTACAGAGGACAGAAGAGTAAGTTGGCAGCCTATCTCCTGCTGGAGTCAT
This sequence comes from Streptococcus sp. NLN76, assembly GCF_015686645.1. Lineage (NCBI taxonomy): Bacteria > Bacillati > Bacillota > Bacilli > Lactobacillales > Streptococcaceae > Streptococcus > Streptococcus sp. NLN76. The sequence continues at coordinate 15,469 of NZ_JADPMS010000006.1, forward strand.
TAGTGGCGTTATGGATCTTTAGTTTGGTGACAGCCTTGCTTTTAGGGGCTGTAAACCAGTCGCGAAAAAGGGAAGCAGCTATCCTACACCAGGAGCAAGTCCTACAGAAAGGTCACATGGCTCTGCAAGCGGGTTTGGGCGAATATGATGGAATCCAAGTGGAGCGAGAGAATCGTGTCTGGACTGTCAGAGAGGGGGAGGAGATTCTTGTTCAAGTACATGTTCTGTCGCCCTAGGTTAAGGGCATTTACCCTTCTGGAGGCCTTGGTAGCTCTTTTGGTTATCAGTGGGTCTTGTCTACTTTTTCAGGCTTTAACGCTTCTTTTATTTCAAGAAATTCGTTACCAAGAGCGGGCTTCAACACAAGATTGGTTGCTGTTTACAGCCCATATGGAGCAGGAGCTGTTGGAAGCCCGTTTTGATACAGTCAGCGACCATGAGATTTATTTGGATCAAAAGGGCAAGGGGCAGAAGATTGCCTATTGGCCTAAGAAAAAGGAAATTCGAAAGACGGGTGGACGAAACCAGAATCAGGGAAGTCAAACCTTGCTGTTTGGGGTTGAGTCTATGGAGGTGGAGGAGCAGGAGGGGCTGATTCAGCTCAAGGTAGTTTTAGCGGATGGGAAGGAAAGGGAGTGGGTCTATCGTGTGGACTAAGCGCGTGCGGGCAGGTGTTTTGCTTTATGCCTTGCTTCTGCTGGCAGTCTTTAGCCTGGTTTTAAATTTGTACTTGGAACGGCATCTTTTTCAAGAGCGTCTATTCCAAGCCTATCGAGACAGAGAACAGGCTTACGCCCTGGCCGTCTATTGTCGAGATAAAGGGAAGGGAAAGGAGGGAGAATTGCATTTCCAAGAGGGGCAAGCAAGGTATACTCTTGAGGGAAAACGGTGGGAAGTTGAGGTCACTTTATCGAGTGGGAAGGATTACCATTTTTCCTTGGGGGCCTCTCCTTTGAACTAGCTCCTAGGTCTGTTTTTGTGTTATCATAGAGGCATGATGGTCTGCCGCCGTCATGTGAAGTTGCTGATAGTATGTTGAAACCGTGTAAGGCCGATTGAGTTCGGAGCCCTATAAGTTATGCGTGCATAACTAAGGGAATTCAGAAAACAGGGGCAGCTAGTTTTTAGCTGGCTCTATTTTTTCCTACAAAAAGCCTTGTGCTTTAAAAAGGGAAAAGACTTAGAAAGAACAGATATATGAATTTTGAAAAAATTGAACAGGCCTTTGGCCTCTTGTTGGAAAATGTCCAAACCATCCAGAACCAGTTAAAGACGGGCTTTTACGAGGCAGTGATTGAGCAGAATGCCAATTATCTGCAGCCGCATGGTGAGTTGAAGTCACTTGCGGAAAATAACCAAAAGGTGGCGCAGTTGGGCTTGACACCTGAAGAGTGGCGACGCACCTTTCAGTATTTGATGATGAAGGGGCAGCAGACAGAGCCTTTGCAGCCCAACCACCAGGCGACACCGGATAGTCTTGGATTTTTAATGACCTTGGTGATTGACCATTTGTTCCCTCAGGATTCCCTCCGTGTTTTGGAATTGGGAAGCGGTATGGGAAATTTGGCAGAGACGATTCTACTAAATAGTCAAAAGGAAATGGACTATTTGGGAGTAGAGTTGGATGATATCTTGGTAGAATTGTCAGCTAGTATTGCAGAAGTTCTGGGGACGGAGGGTTTGACCTTTTCACAAGGGGATGCCGTTCGGAGTCAGGTTCTTCAGAAGAATTTGGTTGTGAGTGATTTACCGATTGGTTATTATCCAGATGATGCCATTGCCAGTCGCTTTCAGGTGGCCAGTTCGGAGGGGCATACCTATGCGCATCATTTATTGATGGAGCAGGGGGTTAAGTATCTGGATTCGGATGGGTATGCGATATTCTTGGCTCCGACTCAGTTGTTGACGAGTCCTCAAAGTGGTCTTTTGAAGGGCTGGATCCAGTCCTCAACGGAGTTGGTGGCTTTGGTGAATCTGCCAGAGAAGATGTTTGCTAATCCTCACTATGCGAAAAGTCTTTTTATTTTTAGGAAACCATCTGGTAAGGTGGTAGCTCCTTTTATTTATGCCTTTAGCGACTTAAGTAATCCAGAGGAAATTCGGGATTTTCAAGAAAAAATGGAAATGGAGTTAAAATAAGGGCTTTTTGCTTCTCTTTTTGATATACTGATAGTGAAAACGCTTTAAAAGGGGTAGCTTATGTCTAAAACAATTGCGATTAATGCAGGTAGTTCAAGTTTGAAATGGCAGCTCTATGCAATGCCAGAGGAAGAAGTACTTGCGAAGGGAATTATTGAGCGGATTGGACTCAAGGATTCTATTTCTACTGTTAAATTTGATGGTCGGGCGGAAAGCCAAACGTTGGATATCGTAGACCATGTGCAAGCGGTGAAACTGCTGTTGGCAGATTTGTTGAAGTTCGGGATTATCGGGGATTACTCAGAAATTACTGGTGTGGGCCACCGTGTTGTTGCGGGGGGTGAGTTCTTTACGGATTCTGTTCTGATTGATGATGCTGTTCTTGCTAAGATTGAGGATTTGGCTAGTTTGGCCCCTCTCCACAATCCAGCCAATGCAGCTGGTATTCGGGCCTTCAAGGAAATCTTACCGGACATTACGAGTGTGGCGGTCTTCGATACGGCCTTCCATACAACCTTGCCGGAAGTGGCTTATCGCTACCCAATTGCCGAGAAATACTATACGGATTATCAGGTTCGGAAATATGGGGCACACGGAACGTCTCATTATTATGTGTCTCACCAAGCCGCTGAGATGTTGGGACGTCCTTTAGAAGAGTTGAAACTAGTGACCGCTCATATTGGTAACGGAATTTCTATTTCAGCCATTGATGGTGGCAAATCAGTGGATACATCTATGGGATTCACCCCTCTTGCCGGACCGATGATGGGGACTCGTTCTGGAGATATTGATCCAGCTATCATTCCCTACCTTATTGAGCAAGTGCCAGGCCTTGAGAATGCGGCAGATGTCATCGATGTCCTCAATAAGGAATCTGGTGTGCTAGGTGTAGCGGAAACTTCTAGTGATATGCGGGATGTTGAAGCAGGTCGGGAAGCTGGCGATGCGAAGATGACCTTGGCCTTTGATATGTTGGTAGACCGTCTCCGTAAATTTATTGGACAGTACTTCGCAGTTTTGAATGGAGCAGATGCTCTTGTCTTTACAGCTGGTATTGGAGAAAATTCCAATCAAGTCCGTCAAGCAGTTGTCGATGGCCTGTCTTGGTTTGGTATGGAACTAGAGCCTGGTAAAAATGTTTTTGGTGCAGTTGGTGATATCTCAACAGCTGATTCCAAGGTTAAAGTTCTAGTGGTTCCAACCGATGAAGAGTTGGTTATCGCACGTGATGTTGAGCGTTTGAAAGCTTAAGAAGAAATAAGAAAAATCCAGTTGGTTTTGCCAACTGGATTTTTCAATACTTAGGAGAAAGAGTTTTCAAGTCTACCAACTGGTTTTTACTCTTCTTTTTGTGGTATACTGAGAAAGCCGAAAGGCACAGAGTAAGTGGTCTGCGTTAAGTGTGTGTGGATGGGATGTTGCCACACAACGAAACCTTTGGTGCGGTAGACCATTGCATCCGCTGTCGCTAGACAGCTCCAGAAAGAAAAGGAGCTTTCCAATGAAATTTTCATTTCCCAAATTGAGTCCGCAATTGATGGCGACTCTTGCTATGTTGATGGCCTTGACTTACGTCTTGGATTTATTTACCATCTCCGTTATTCCCAACCAACTGCAGGTTGGCGTTACCTTCATTGCCAAGGTTTTAATTGGATCTATTGCGGGTCCCTGGTTGTCTGCCTTGGTAGCCATTGTTTATGATATCTTGGCTTTTTTCTTAAATAATACAGGTTATTCCTTTATTTGGGGTTTTACCTTGGTTGAAGCTCTACAGGGCTTTCTCTATGGGCTATTCTTCTTTGGCAAAAAGTTGTCCTTTAATAATTGGAAGGACTGGCTCTATGTTATTTTTGCCACAGTGATTACTATGGGGATTGGAACCTTTATCTTGACTCCAATTTTGCTCCATGTTTACTACCAGACTCCTTTTGCCGTGATTTATGCAACACGGGTTTACAAAGTGTTGGAGATACCAATTCGGGTATTGTTGATTATGCTTGTTCTCCCCTTCCTACAACGGATTCCGGAGTTTGCGAAATTGAATAAGATAAAAAATTAAGAGAGGTCTAGCCTCTCTTAATTTTTTTATCTATCTAAAGGAGTGCATGCACGCAATCAGGTTGGACAAGGTCAGATTTGAAATGGAATGAGTCTTAGTAGTTGGTGATTGTGGCAATGGTAGTCTGATCTAGATTTTTCAAAAGAGCTTGTAAGAAAGCTTGGGCTTCTAGGAAGTCATCAAGACTGTAGAGGGTCTGGTGAGAATGGATATAGCGGGCACAGACACCGATGGTGGTGGATGGGACCCCACCGTTTTTGAGGTGGGCAGCTCCGGCATCGGTGCCGCCGGCTCCGGCATAATATTGGTACTTGATGCCAGCGCTTTCGGCGGTGTCAAGGAGGAAGTCTTTCATGGCTGGCAAGAGGAGGTGGCCTGGGTCATAGAAGCGGATGAGGGTTCCATCCCCAATTTTACCTTGACCACCAAAGACATCGGCAGCCGGGGAGCAGTCAATGGCAAAGAAGAGGGATGGGTCGAAGAGGGTGGTGGAGGTGTGGGCACCCCGTAAGCCGACTTCTTCTTGGACATTGGCTCCGAGGTAGAGGTCGTAGTCAAACTTTTCTTGGGCTAGGGCCTGGGCTGCTTCTTTGACCATGAGAACCCCGTAACGGTTGTCCCAGGCTTTGGAGATGACATTTTTGCCGTTGGCTGTGAGGATGGTCTGGCTATCGGGAACAATCGTGTCGCCAGGGCGGATGCCGAAGGACTCCGCCTCGGCTTTGTCGGTGAAGCCACCGTCAAAGATGATGTCGCTGATAGCTGGGAGGTTAGGTTGATTGCCTTGGCCCCGCATGAGGTGGGGCGGAGTGGCAGCGGTGATGACGGGGATTTCCCGGCCGTCTCGTGTGAACAGTGTGAAGCGTTGGCCACTGACTACAAGTGGATTCCAGCCACCGATTTCGACGGCTCGGAAGGTGCCGTCGTCTTTGATGGAGCTGACCATAAAGCCGACTTCATCCATATGGGCTGCAACGAGAACCCGTGGTGCGACTGGGGCTTGGCTTTTCTTAAGTCCGAAAATCCCCCCTAATCCGTCTGTCAGGATTTGATCGACGGAATCTTGCAGTTCCCGGCCTAGGTAGGCGCGGATAGCGCCTTCGTGACCAGAAATCCCCTTGAGTTGGGTGACTTCTTGGATAGCTTGGAATAATGGATTCATGCTGTTATTCTCCTTTTTCAGTTTTCTCTAAAATTGTAACACAAGTAGACTTGTGATAAAATAAGGTTTATGAGTATGAAAAGAAAAAGTCGGCCAGTCTTAGGGTTGTTAAGCCTTCTTGGTCTAGCAGGTCTGGCCTATGCGGGCTATAAGTTGCAGGAAGACCGGGCGCGTGTTCGGAGTCAAGAGGAGATGACGGCTTCGGTTCGGGCCTTCTTCTCTGAGATGGATCGAGTGGAGACCCTCTATGTAGAGCTCTACCATTCGGATCGGGATTGCCTGGAAGGTGGTGTCTTTTTGGCGGATGGCCGTCATTATCGCTTCTGGTTGGTTGGAGACCAGCTGGATATTGAGGAGGTAGCACTATGATTGTCCCATCATCGTTTGAGGAAGTGGCTTCTTATCTGGAGCGAGAGGGTCGGTATGTCTTTTATTTTACCGCCGATTGGTGTGGGGACTGCCGTTTTATCCAGCCTCAGATGCCGACTATTGAAGCTTCCAACCCTTCTTTTACCTTTATTCAAATTGACCGCGACGCCTATATGGAGCTGGCAAAATTATGGGATATTTATGGAATTCCGAGTTTTGTTGCGGTTGAAAATGGGAAGGAGCTTGGGCGCTTCGTCAGCCGGGATCGGAAGACAAAAGCGGAAATTGATGCTTTCCTGGCAGGGTTAGTGTGAGTTAGAAAGGGAGTTTATGTTATTTACCTATAATCCACAGGGTGTGGGAGATGTGCTGATGGTCGTTGTGGCCGATGATCAAGGCCAGGCTGTTGAAGTTGAGAAAAAAGGAGCCATTGCGCGTGTTCTCCGGGCTGATAATGAAGAGACGGTTGCTTGGAACTTCTTCCAAGTCAGTGATCGTTTGATCTTGGAGGGAAGTGGCCAGCAGAACTTGTCTGATGCAGACCTTGTGATCTTGAATGATTGGTTGGCTGCAGAAGGCTTTGAGGAGCGCGTGGCTAATTTTGATAGTCCTCGCTTTGTGGTTGGTCAAATCGTGGAGATGGAAGCCCATCCAGATAGTGACCACCTCAATATCTGTCAGGTTGCAGTTGGCCAAGATAAGACGGTTCAAATCGTGGCCGGTGCACCCAATGCGCGCGTGGGCTTGAAGACCATTGTGGCCCTTCCAGGTGCCATGATGCCAAAAGGGAATTTGATTTTCCCAGGACAATTACGCGGCGTGGCCAGTTTTGGGATGATGTGTAGCCCACGAGAATTGGCCCTTCCCAATGCCCCACAAAAACGCGGCATTATCGAACTAGCGGAAGAAACGCCCGTCGGCCAAGCCTTTGACCCAGCTAAACACTGGAGTGCATAACAAGTTAGGGATTGACTCCTTATGTTCTTGAATACTAGAACGTAAGACATTCTTAGAAAATACGAACCACCGTTGTTGACTCGCAAACTCTGGTTCATACACTCGAGAGTGGGACAGAACTCATCTTATTCGAAATTAGTTCGTTACAAGTCTTTAGTTCATGTTGTAAGCTGAAACGGTTTATACCTAAACCGACCTCGCTCTTTTATTGTTAGGCTCGGGTTCAAACAGTCTCTTCCCAGACTGTTAGTACCCACCCCCGGTCTAAAGGCATGTTGAATGCCTTTAGGGCACCTCTAAAAACTAAACTCTTAAAAATTCGAACATTGATTTATCAAAATTTCTACGACATGATTTGATGCAAAACCGGAGTTTTTCGAGGTGCCCTTTAGAGTGTATAGATGAAATGAACACAGTTCATATCAATGTTGATTAGGTAGTTTTCGGAGGTCAAAGAGTCAGGAATTGACTCTTTGAGTTTCTAGATAAGAGAACATGAAATGTTCTCTCAATATAGTCTTTTAGTTTACTTTTAGTACAAGGCAGCGAGTCGTAGACAGTACTGAAGTACGGCAAGACGAGCTAACACAGTAATAAAAGATAAACTAAAAGAGTATAAAATAGGAAGGTTGAGGCTTTTGTCCAACCTTTTTTCATCTTCTTTCCCGAATAAACAGGTAGGAGGGTAAAAAAGATGAATCGTATTTTTCTAATTGGTCGTTTAACAGGGACTCCTGAACTTCAGAAGACCCCCTCAAATAAAAGTGTCACCCGTTCAAAACTAGCTGTTAAAAGACGTTTCCGGGACCAAACCGGGGAACGGGAATCGGACTTTATCTCCATTGTCGCCTGGGGACGTCTAGCCGAATATATCACCAGTTATGCTTGCAAAGGTAGCTTGATTGGCGTGGAAGGAGAACTCCGCACCCGTCGTTATGAAAAGGATGGTCAAATGCACTATCTATCTGAAGTCCTTTGCAGCGATTTCCAACTCCTTGAAACCAAGGAACAACGCCTCTTACGGGAACAACGCCGTAAGCTAGAACAGTTTGAGATGGTCAGCGAGGAAGGCGAAGAATTGCCGTTTTAAAGGAAAGGGTGCTTTGTCCGTCTTTCTTGTAAAAACTTTGTCCTCTGGATGAAGTTTTTTTCTTGACTATTGTTGACTAAATGATAAAATAGAAACAGAAATTAGCAGTCGATACAGTAGAGTGCTAACGCTCGCTAAGGTTTCGTCAGCCCTCCTGTGAGAGAAAGTTGTGAGACCGCTATAGGGAGCAGAAATCAAATGGAGGATTTTCTATGTTACAACCCTTAGCAGATAAAGTAATTGTCAAAGTGATCGAGAAGGAGCAGTCTGTGTCTGGTTTTGTCTTGGCGTCTAATGCCCAGTCAGCCACTAAGACAGCCGAGGTCGTAGCTGTTGGAGAAGGACTTCGTTCTTTGAACGGTGATGTGATTGCACCTGCAGTTGAAGCAGGTCAAACAATTCTTTTTGAAGCGCATACCGGTATTTCTGTTAAAGATGGGGATGAGGATTTCCTTCTCATTCGTGAATCTGATATTCTAGCAATTGTTCAGTAAGGAGTAAAAAATGGCAAAAGATATTCAATTTTCATCTGACGCACGTAGCGCAATGGTGCGTGGTGTGGATATGTTGGCGGATACGGTCAAAGTAACCTTGGGACCTAAAGGGCGTAATGTGGTTTTGGAAAAAGCTTTTGGCTCACCACTGATCACCAATGATGGGGTGACCATTGCGAAAGAAATCGAATTGGAAGATCCTTTTGAGAATATGGGTGCCAAGTTGGTATCCGAGGTGGCTTCAAAAACCAATGATATCGCTGGTGACGGAACAACGACCGCAACCCTTTTGACACAAGCCATTGTCCGTGAAGGGATCAAGAACGTGACTGCCGGTGCCAACCCAATTGGTATTCGTCGCGGAATCGAAGCTGCTACAGCGGCAGCGGTTGCCGCTTTGAAGGAAAACTCTGTGCCTGTTTCTAATAAAGAAGCGATTGCGCAGGTAGCGGCTGTTTCTTCTCGTAGCGAAAAGGTTGGGGAGTATATCTCTGAAGCGATGGAGCGTGTTGGAAAAGACGGTGTTATTACCATTGAAGAGTCCCGTGGAATGGAAACGGAATTGGAAGTGGTGGAAGGAATGCAATTCGACCGTGGTTATCTGTCCCAATATATGGTGACCGACAATGAGAAGATGGTTGCGGAATTAGACAATCCATTTATCTTGGTAACAGATAAAAAGATTTCGAATATCCAAGAAATCTTACCACTTTTGGAAAGCATTCTGCAAACCAACCGTCCTCTTCTAATCATTGCCGATGATGTAGATGGGGAAGCACTACCAACCCTTGTTTTAAACAAGATCCGTGGAACTTTCAATGTTGTAGCGGTTAAGGCACCTGGATTTGGGGATCGCAGAAAAGCTATGTTGGAGGACATTGCTATTTTGACAGGTGCTACGGTCATTACGGATGATTTGGGTCTGGAGTTGAAAGATGCAACGGTTGAAGCGCTTGGTCAAGCAGCTAAAGTTGTTGTAGATAAAGACTCTACAACCATCGTTGAAGGAGCAGGGGATCCTGCTGCTATCAGTAACCGTGTTGGTATCATCAAGTCTCAAATTGAAACCACGAACTCAGACTTCGACCGGGAAAAATTACAAGAACGCTTGGCTAAGTTGGCAGGTGGTGTTGCGGTCATCAAGGTTGGTGCTGCGACAGAGACTGAGTTGAAAGAAATGAAACTTCGCATTGAAGATGCCTTGAATGCGACTCGTGCTGCGGTTGAAGAGGGAATCGTTGCCGGTGGTGGAACGGCCTTGGTGAACGTGATTCCGGCAGTTGCAGCCTTGGATCTATCCGCAGATGAAGAGACTGGTCGTAACATCGTCCTTCGTGCTCTTGAAGAGCCTGTTCGTCAAATTGCTTTGAATGCTGGCTACGAAGGTTCCATCATTATTGACCGCCTCAAAAATGCAGATGCTGGTCAAGGCTTCAACGCAGCTAGTGGTGAATGGGTGGATATGATTGAAACAGGAATCATTGACCCAGTTAAGGTAACCCGTTCAGCCCTTCAAAATGCAGCTAGTGTTGCCAGCCTCATCTTGACAACCGAAGCAGTTGTCGCTAACAAACCAGAACCTCAAGCCTCAGCTGGTCCAGCTATGGATCCAGGTATGATGGGTGGAATGATGTAAGACCGAGAATTACTGACTTACAGGAATTTTCGTAAGAAAACAAGGAAGAAGGTTGAGAATGATTCTCAACCTTCTTTTGTAACCTCTGGTTTCAAGATTGAACTTTTGCCTGTGGGAAAATATGCTATAATATTCCTTGATAGGGGGCTTTTGCTCTTTTTTAAAAAATAGTGAGGGGTGAAGAGTCAGCTCTTCCAACTTCCTCAAAGGAGAAAATCGCATGAAAAAGAAACACCTTTTAGGGACAACTCTGCTACTCGGGTCGTTTGTGACGCCAGCTGTGTTGCAAACGGCTGCAGTCGTTCGGGCAGACGAGTTCTACCAATACCAATCAACCGCTCAAGCAGCAGATATTACCAACTGGATTGCCAGCACACCTGAGCAAATCAAGCAAAACATGCAGAATCAAAATATTAGGGTTGATGAGTCTGGATCTGTGGTCGATGCTGGTCAGGATGGTCAGATTTATGTGATTCAGTGGGGGGACACCCTCTGGGGGATTTCCCAGGCAACAGGTATTTCTATTGCCAAACTGGCTTATGACAACAACATTCAAAATGTGGACTTGATCTATGCTGGGGACACGCTGATTCTTAAACGGGATGGACAAGTGCCAGTCGACTACAAATACAATGGGTACGGTCAGCACTGTGCCATGACCAAGGTTGTGATTAATAACTATATTCACAATGGAAATAACTATATTTACAACGATAATTCCACAAATGTGAATGTGGATGTTACGTTGTTACAACAGAGTGTCATTAATATTTTCCCAGAAGTTGACCAGTCCCAAATTGTAAAAGTTGAGTATAAACCAGACATTAAGGTAGAAGACGCTCCAGAGTGGAAGCAGTCTCCTATTCAAGAACCTAGTGAGGAAGAAAAACCGGATATCGTTAGTCCATTTGATGAACCGACAAATTCTGATTCTGGTTCTACTAGTTCACCTTCAGGAGATGGTACACCTGGTACAAGCGGGACAGTTCCAACTGAGAGTAGTTCAGCAGAGCCATCTGAGTCGAGCACAAGTCCATCTAGCACGAGCTCAAGTAAACTTCCAGGCAGTGATGAGTCGACTCCATCATCTACCAAACCATCTAGTTCTGAAAAGGTTCTAGAAATGGATGAGTATTTAGATAAGATTCAAGCGGAAATCAGCAATCTTAAGTCTAAAGACTTGAACAGCTCAAGTAACCTAACCTTGAATTTCTTGGATAACAAGGATGAGTTCAACCAAAATGCAAATCGTATCGCAGGTTTGGACATGGAACAACTATATACTCCACGTGCCGAAGTTCTGGCTACAGATGTCAGCCAGAAAACTGAAACTTCAGCCAAGAAGGTTGCAGAAGAAATTTATGCAAAACTAAAGGCAAGATCTTCAGATTTAGAAGATGCTCAATACTTGCAAATTACCTTGACCAAAGAAGGCGGTCGCGATGCCTTTAATGTTAAAGTTTACAAAGAATTGGAAGAATCTAGCTCAAGTTCAAGCTCAAGTAGCAGTTCAACTCCAGTGACACGCTCTTCATCCTCTTCTGATGACTATGAAGACTTTGACACTAGCTCTTCTGAGTCTACCTTCAGCCGCACTGAAACTAGCACCAGCTCAGATTCATACGAGGAGTAAGACCAATGCTGAAAGAATTATTCAACCATAAATATGTTCGGATCGGATTGGCCGCACTAGTTGTACTTGGACTCGGTGTTGGCGGCTTCTTCTACTGGGCTAGTCACCGTTTGGACAAGGTTGTCCAAGGAAAGACCTACCAGTATTCCAGTGTTTTAGACGGGACTCAAAATGACAAAATGATGTATGTAACCTTCCAAAATGGAGGAAATCAAGTTGTCGTAACCCAAAGCCGTGAAGTGGCTCTGAAAGCAGCCAGCTCTCCAGATGAGTTCAAAAAAGGCTATGAAGAGCAAGCGGCAGAGTGGCGCTACGCAGTAACTCCAACTAGTCTTACTCTAGCGAAAAAAGAAAATGATGAACTGTCCCAATGGCAATACAATTCTGTTTTTGCCCTTGGGGACCAGTTCACATCCGATAGTTTCACCTATCAAATTGCCAAAGGTGGCCAAGGGGAAGTGAAGCAAAAAATGATCTTCAAAGAAGTCCAGTAGGATAAATGACGAGCCACCCGTAAGGGTGGTTTTTGCTTGCAAAGGAGGAATTGATGATGGCGAATTTCTTATTTCTAAGCCCTTTGGGCTGGACTCATCATGTTTGGGATTTAGTGGTTGACCTTCCAAGTATCAAAGATATAGTCTTTTAGTTTACTTTTAGTACAAGGCAGCGAGTCGTAGACAGTACTGAAGTACGGCAAGACGAGCTAACACAGTAATAAAAGATAAACTAAAAGACTATAATTGGACAAGTTTAGAGTTTTTGGAGACTAGTTTTCCGACGATTTCTAAAGACGCTATCCGACAAAAAAAGCAACCCAACTAGATACTCTAGAATCTCCCAAAATTGTGATTGCTGTTTCTTTTGGAGTTCCAGTTTTGTTAGACTATCTCCAAAAACATCCCACTCAGCTGAATGCTCTCATTTTGATTGATGGGTTTGATGAAATTCCTGATTTACAACAATTGCCCGTATTGTTTGAAAATCAAAAAGAGACTTTTTCAACCCAAGAAGCTTATCTGGATGAAATGGTTAGCTCAGATTCTCCAGTAGGGGAGGAAGTTGCCTCGATTTTATTCAAAAATCTACAAAAGGAAGAATCTGCTTATCGTGTTCGTTTGGGGAACCGAGCTGCCATCAATTACTTGGGTCTGTACTCCGGCTTTGATAGTCAAGAAGCCCTGTTACCAGCTGTCAATCAAACTGAAAAGGTGATTCTTTTTTCCCATATTCCGTTAGCTTTACCTCATCATCTGATTCATCCTCAAGACCATTTGTTGATGCTAACTCAACCTGAACAGTTAAAAAATACTTTGGTAAAGCTACCTGAATAGTCGTGTGAAAAATTTCATGCTCTTTTTTTCAATCCTCATTTTTGTTACAATATTTTGTAAAAAATAAGAAGGGATGTCCTGTATGATCCGTATAGTAGGATTGAAAAAGAGTTTTGGTCAGAAAGTGGCTTTGGATAAGGTTGACTTGGAACTGGCCAGTGGAGAAATTTTGGGATTTTTAGGGCCATCTGGTTCGGGGAAGTCAACAACCATTGGGATCTTGACGGGACAGGTGGATCCGGATGCGGGTCTGGTTCAGGTTTTCGACAAGGATGTGAAAGACCTAGGGGCGGAGGATTTTGCCCAAATGGGTTTGATGAGTGATGCTCTTGGTTTTTATGAAACCTTAACGGTTTATCAAAATCTGACTTTTTTTGCTCGCTTTTTTCAAATTCCAATGAAAGAGGTGGATGCCTTGTTGAAGCGCTTAGAGTTATGGGAGGAACGGGATGTTCGGGCGTCTAAGCTATCGATGGGGATGAAGCAGCGAATGATGCTGATTCGGGCGGTGCTTTATCGTCCTCAATTGTTATTCTTGGACGAACCAACATCCGGTTTGGATCCAAGTTTGACTAGAAAGATTCAAGACTTGCTGCTGGAATTGAAAGAAGCAGGTGTTGGTATTTTTCTGACGACCCATAATATGGAAGAGGCGACTCGCCTTTGTGACCGCTTGGTTTTGCTTCATAAGGGGCGAATTGTGGAGTCTGGAACACTGGAGGAGATCCGGGAACGTCAGGTACCCAATGAGGATTTGGTGACTATTCGCTATCGGGATGGCCAATCAAGGGTCGTTCCACGAGCTGAGGTCAGCCAATATTTTTCGGATCAAGTGATTGGAATGGATTCAACGGAAATGGATTTAGAAGCGATTTTTATCAAACTGACAGGAGCATCCCTACATGAATCATAGAGTAAAGAGCCTACTTTGGTTACGTTGGCAATTATTACAAAGTAATAAATTTTTGCTATTTGTCTATCTAATATCTCCCTATGTGGATGCGTATTTGTTTCGGATTTTCGTTGAAATGGCAGGTGGGAGAGGAGAAGAAGCCGGTCTTGCTATTCTCGTATCTGGACTCTTATTAGGAGGTCTTACCTATGGTAACGCAGCAGTCTTTGCTTGTGCTATAGCTGCCGAGGAGAAACAGAAGCGGAATCTTCGGACCCTGTCACTTGCGGGAGTGACAGTAGGGGAGTATCTGCTATCGACTGTACTTATTCCTTTTGGAGCGGCGATTATTCTAGGGGGAGTGACTCCATTCCTATTTGGGTTACCTGTTACGAACTGGTTGCTGTACTTTGCCTTGTTGTTTTTAACTGTGGTCACCTACTTGCTAGTTGGCTTGGTCATTGGTTTAGTCCTTAAGAATATTGCCCAAGCAACCATTGTTTCCTTAGTTTTGCTGTTGCTTTCTTGTCTCTCACCTATGTTCTATGTAGACTGGACTTGGATCCAAGGATTCATCGATCTTAGTTTAATGGGAGCTAGCCACACATTCTTGGTGACGGGGAGTGTGAAACCCGTGTCCCTTTTGGCTTTGTTGATTTGGTTTGGCCTGGCGGCTGTTCTAGCGGTTTGGGCCTATCAGAGGAACCGGAAGGAGGAGCGCTAGTTTTTAGGAGGAATTGTGAAAAATTCAGATTTTAGGCGCTTGTTTATGGGCCGATTGTTTTTGAATTTAGGGGATAGCTTGGTCTACATGATTTGTATGTGGTACCTGTATCAAGTAACCCAAGATTCATTTTATACGGGAGTTGCCAGTTTCCTGTTTTCTCTGCCAGTTTTGCTTGGAATGTTCTGGGGCCCTATCGTGGATCGTCGGGATCAGAGGCGATTATTGGGGGCTCTATCGGGTCTCCTTGTTCTGGCGCTCCTAATCCTCAGCCTTGTAACTCATTGGCTAGGTTTTAAGCTCTGGTTTCTATTGCTAGCCATTCCGGTATTGGCAACGGCTTCGGAGTTTCTTTATCCGGTAGGTGAGGCTCTCCTGCCTCGAATGGTAGCTCAAGAAGAGTTGACCAGAGCGAATTCCTGGCTGATGATGTCCAGCACAGGTGCAGATTTATTTTTTAATGCCATTTCTGCTCTTATCCTGTCCCTGCTTAGTCTCAATCAGCTCTTTGGTCTGACGAGCCTTATTTTCTTTCTAGCTTTCTTTTGTTTTAAACGAATAAAGACTTCTAACTTTCCAAATAAAATAGAGCAGGAAAAAAGGGACTTCTGGGGAAGCTATGTGAGGGAACTCAAGGAAGGATTGGCTTTCGTGCGGCAACCACTGGTGTTAAGGCTTCTTTTCCCGCTTTTGCTGATGAATTGTATCTATACAATCTTTTATGAGAGCTTGCCGGAGTTTACCAGCCTAAACTTTCAGACACCAACAGTTTATGGCCTCTTGTTGATGTTGCTGGGAATAGGTGCTATGCTGGGGTCTGGCTTGAGTGAATTTGTGTCAACCCGCATTCGGACCGGTTATTTGGTCGCTTTTTCTTACGCAATTACTGGGCTTGCATGGGTGCTAGCGGTAGTCAGTCTCCGGATTCATGTACTCCCGCTCACGATGCTCCTTACCCTCCTTTCAGGTCTTTCCAATGGCGTGGTAAATGTAGCTTACTCTGTACTCTTCCAAAAATTGCCTCCACAAGAAATGATCGGACGGGTACATACGATAAATATGACAATGCTGCAAAGCAGTGTGCCCCTAGCTTCTTTACTAGGAGGCCTATTGGTGAGAAACCTCGGTGCCTCCACTATGATGGTGATTTGTGGAGCTAGCTTACTCTTGCTTTCCCTATCGCTCTTGCTGAGTTCCTCCTTCCGAAGTCTACCTAAGATTGAGGAGATTGGGGAGATGGGAGATAGTTCAAGTGAAGGATAAGTTAAGATAGAAGTATGCATACTGAATGAAAAGAATATAAAAAAAGCCTATAAAATAGGCTTTTTCGTCTGTATTCATCTGCCCCCTGCAGGCTGAATTTTTTGTAATTATTTCGAGATAATGATTAAAAATGTTGATTTAAAGCGATTTTGAGAAGTGTGAAAGTTGAGTTAAATGAGTATTTTTAAGAAATTTAGATGGGCAAAAAAACGGACAAGTAATTTTATAGTCATTTAGTTTTTAAATAGTATGTTATTGCATCAGTTATAGAGTCCATTTTGCGAAGTAATTCTGTAACTGATTTTTTTAGAATAGCCCAACTTTGCTCAATTGGATTTAATTCTGGAGAATACGGTGGTAGAGGTAAAAAGAAGTGACCAGCATAGATAGAAAGTTCATCTAGTATTTTCTTAGGGTGAAAACTTGCATTGTCCATAACAATAACATGAGTCTTTAAAGATGGTAGAAGCTCTTGTTTAAACCACTCTACAAAGAAATCACTCGTCATACTCTCTTTGTAAATCATTGGCGCTACAAAAGTCTGACCAATTTGTCCAGATACAATGGAAGTTCTTTCAAATCGACGACCAGAAACTTTGGAATAAATCTTTTCACCTCTAGGTGCACGGGCATTTTTACGATATAGATAAGTATCAATACCTGTTTCATCAATATAGACAATTGGAAAGCCTTTCAAAGCTGCTAGTGATTCAAGATATTGTCGAACCTTCTTTGCATCTTGTTCTTTGTAGCTCGTTATCTTTTTTTTAAAGTGATGTTTATTTGTTTTAAGGCAGACCAAACAGAAGGAATACTGCAAGAAAAATGTTCTGCAATTTCCCTTAAAAAAGCGTCTGGATGTTCTTCTACAAATTCTTGTAATTTATCTAAAGGTATTTTTCTGGATTTAGCAACACGCTTTTTACGTTCTAAGTGACCGAGTTCTCGCTCTTGCTTTTCCCAACTGTATAAAGTGTTGGTGCTAATATTAAATAAAGCTGCTGTTTCTTTACGTGTATGTCCCTCTTTAACATATTCAAGGACACGTTTTCTAAAATCAATTCCGTATGCCATAGGAATAGTATACCACATACAGTTTATAATCTAAAAGACTATATCAACAAATTGTTTGGGCTAATTGGACCAAGGTGTCGCTCGCTCCTCCACTCAGGAATTGAGTGGAGGAGTGTTTATAGATAAAGCGAAGGTACTTCGCGTCAATATCCTGTCTTCCCGACTAGAGCAGATGACAGTAATGTCATCTTTTTTTGTATGTCAAACCCAGTCCCATAGCGAAGTCTATCAACAAATTGTTTGAGACCAATTGGACCAAGGTGTCGCTCGCTCTCTCACTCAGGAATTGAGTGAGAGAGTATTTTGGATAAAGCGAAGGAACTTCGCGTCAATATCCTGTCTTCTCGACTAGAGCAGATGACATTGTGTCATCTTTTTTTTGTACGCCAAAACCAGTGCCATAGCGAAGATTATCAACAAATTGTTTGGGCTAATTGGACCAAGGTGTCGCTCGCTCCTCCACTCAGGAATTGAGTGGAGGAGTGTTTATAGATAAAGCGAAGGTACTTCGCGTCAATATCCTGTCTTCCCGACTAGAGCAGATGACATTGTGTCATCTTTTTTTGTACGCCAAAACCAGTGCCATAGCGAAGATTATCAACAAATTGTTTGGGCTAATTGGACCAAGGTGTCGCTCGCTCCTCCACTCAGGAATTGAGTGGAGGAGTGTTTATAGATAAAGCGAAGGTACTTCGCGTCAAAGCACTCAGGAATTGAGTGAGAGTGTATTTTGGAATAAGGGGGAATAGTGTCTTGTTTATATCTTGTTTTCTTGAAAGGAGTTAGTGAAAAACAGCTTAGAATGTGTGTTTTGTCCACGTTTCTAAGCTGTTTTTATTCTTACTACAATAATCGTGTGATGATCATGAAGGAGAGTGTGCCTGCTGCGAGTGAGATGAGCATGCTTTTTCTCCAGAGGTGAAAGAGGAGTGTGATGGCAAGGCTGATGAGTTCTGGCAGGCCGTAGGGGTTACTGGTAATGGATACTGTGCGGAGGCTGTAGATGACCATCATACCAAAGATGGCTCCTGGTAGGACTTGTCCTAAATATTGGATGTAGGCTGGTGTAGGTCGGTTTGGCTTGAAAATCCAGAAGGGAAGAAATCGTGTTAGGACTGTAGCCAGTATACAGATGACGATAGTTAAGAGTTGTTGTGTAAAAGTCATAGGGATTTCTCCTGTGTTTGATTGTCTAATTTATGGCGTAAGAGTGTTAGAAGTAGGACTATCAAGGTCATTGATGGTAACAGGAAGTAGTCTGGTCCAAAGATAAGGAGGCAGAGGAAGGATACCGTTAGCCCAACATAGGATGGGGTGTGGTGTTTTTCCTTTTTCCAATTTTCTAAAAAAATGACAAAAAAGAGGGCGGTTAGCACAAATTCTAAACCATCTGTTTTAAAGGGAATGATTGTACCTAATAAGCCACCAAGGGTAGCACCGAAAACCCAATAAATGTGGTTGAGGATGGTGACGCAAAAAAGAAACCAGCCCTGATCGACGTCATCCGGAATTGATGCGGAATAATTGATGGAAAAGGTTTCGTCACACATGCCAAAGATAATGTAGTATTTCTTCCAATCTAGATCTTTGAAACGTTCTAGCATGGAAATACCATAAAAGAGGTGGCGTATTTGGATGAGGAAGGCCAGAATAAAAGTAGCAAGTGGAGAAAATGGAGCTAGCAAGAGTGTAACAATGACGAATTCTAAGGATCCACCGTAGACAAGTAAGCCAATTAGCATCGGGTACTAAAAGGAAAAGCCAGCAGTATTCATATAGATTCCATAGGCTATCCCTAAAAATAAAAATCCTGCAAAGATGGGGATTGTATAGGGGAAGGCGGCTTTCAGAGCTTTTTTCTTCATGCGAAACTCCTTGTGAACTTCTTTTAGTTACTTTCAGCCTAACATAGGAATCCTAAGTTGACAAGTCTTCTTCTGGTGAAGAGGGGAACGTTTTTTTGGTAAGATGTTGAAAGGTATGAATTGTTTTTCTGCATGGCTTAGAGGTTTGGAGCGAGGGAGTTTTTTCTTGGGAGTAAAATCTTGATTTGAATTTGACTTTGTTTGCTTGTGGCTTTTGGAGCGTGGTATAATAAGGGGAGTAATTTTGAGGAGTGAATAATGTCTGATAAAACGTTTTATATTAGTACGCCGATTTACTATCCAAGTGGGCGTTTGCATATTGGTTCAGCTTATACAACCATTGCCAGTGATGTTCTGGCACGATACAAGCGGTTGATGGGCTATGATGTCTTCTATTTGACTGGTCTGGATGAACATGGTCAGAAGATTCAAGATAAGGCTGCAGAAGCAGGTCTTGATCCTCAAGCCTATGTAGATGGAATGGCGAAGGGCGTTAAGGAATTATGGTCGCTCTTGGATATTTCTTATGATCGCTTTATCCGTACAACAGATGCTGATCATGAAGCGGTTGTTTCTCAAATTTTTGAGAAACTTTTGGCACAAGATGATATTTATTTGGGAGAATATTCAGGGTGGTACTCTGTTTCCGATGAAGAGTTCTTTACAGAAACGCAATTGACTGAGGTTTTCCGGGATGAGGAAGGGAATGTTACCGGAGGAATTGCCCCTTCAGGTCACGAGGTAGAATGGGTTTCCGAGGAATCTTACTTCCTTCGTTTGAGCAAGTATTCACAGTGGTTAGCAGACTATTTCAAAGAGCATCCAGAATTTATTAGTCCGGATGGTCGAATGAATGAGATGCTGAAGAACTTTATTGAACCTGGCTTGGAAGATTTAGCCGTATCTCGGACGAGCTTTACTTGGGGAGTTCCGGTACCATCCAATCCTAAACATGTCATCTATGTTTGGATTGATGCCTTGGCTAACTACATTACAGCCTTGGGTTATGGTCAGGATGAAGATGGAAATTTTGTGAAGTTTTGGCCTGCGGATATTCATATGCTTGGAAAGGATATTCTTCGTTTCCATTCTATTTATTGGCCAATCATTTTGAAAATGCTGGATTTGCCATTGCCAAAACGTCTGATTGCTCATGGCTGGTTTGTCATGCAGGATGGAAAAATGTCCAAATCCAAGGGGAATGTGGTCTATCCTGAGATGTTGGTTGAGCGTTATGGTTTGGATGCTCTACGTTATTATTTGATGCGGTCGCTGCCTGTGGGTTCGGATGGCACCTTTACACCGGAAGATTATGTTGGTCGTATCAACTATGAGCTAGCCAATGACCTCGGTAATTTGTTGAACCGCTCAGTGGCTATGGTTAATAAGTATTTTGGTGGCCAGGTTCCTGAGTTTAAGTCTGGTGTCACAGCTTTCGATGGGGATTTGGAAGCGAAAGCAGAAGAAACAATCCAAGAGTTTCATAAGCAGATGGAAGCGGTGAATCTTCCACGTGCTTTGGAGGTTGTTTGGAAATTCATCATGCGGACCAACAAGTACATTGATGAAACCCAGCCTTGGGTCTTGGCTAAAGAAGAGGGAGACCGTGAGCAGTTGGCAAGCGTTATGAGCCATCTAGTAGCTAGTCTACAAGTGGTTGCCTCCCTTCTCCAACCCTTCATGATGGGAACTAGCCGTTCTATTTTGAGACAGTTGGGCTTGCCTGAGGTTGGCTCTTTAGAAGACCTATCCTTTGGTCAAATTCCAGCTGGTAGCCAGGTTGTTGCCAAGGGTGAACCCATCTTCCCTCGTTTGGACATGGAAGAAGAAATTGCCTACATCAAAACTCAAATGTCTGGTGGTAAAAAAGAAGAGGAGTGGGATCCTACTAAGGTTGATCTCTTGCTGAACAAAAAGCCTATTAAGTTTGAGGATTTTGACAAGGTGGAAATTCGGGTCGCTGAGGTGAAGGAAGTTAAGCGGGTCGAGGGTAGTGATAAATTGTTAGCCTTCCGCTTGGATGCCGGCGATGGTCAGGATCGTCAAATTCTCTCCGGCATTGCCGCTTACTATCCAGATCCTCAAGTTCTGCTTGGTAAAAAATTGCAGATTGTAGCGAATTTGAAACCTCGTAAAATGATGGGCTTGGTTAGTCAGGGAATGATTCTTTCAGCGGAGTTTGAGGATCGTCTAGCAGTGATTACGGTAGATGATGTGATTCCAAATGGAAGCATTTTAGGTTAATACTCATTACATTTCAAAATCTGAATGTGTTAATCCTCTTCGCCGAACCATTAGTTCTGTCTTCATCGGATTGCCTTTTCAGATTTCAAACTCTTTCGAGTATAAAAAAGAAACAGGTGAGTGATGCTCACCTGTTTTCTTATAGTTTGAATTGGAGAAGTTCCTTAGGGGTGTGGGTGAAGGTTTCGAAACCTGTCTTTGTAACAACCCCGCAGTCTTCGATGCGGACACCAACCTTATTGGGAAGGTAAATTCCCGGTTCAATAGAGAAGGTCATTCCCTCTTCTAAGATCAGTTTGTTCCCCTTACTGATAGAAGGGAATTCGTGAAGGCTCCGGCCTATTCCATGTCCAAGCCGATGTGTGAAGTAGTCTCCGTAACCAGCCTTCGTGATAATGTCTCTAGCTACGGCATCAATTTCACCGGCCGTTACGCCTGGTTTGATTGCATCTATGGCAGCTAGTTGGGCCTCAAGGACGATATCATAAATGGTAGCCTGAAGGGTTGTAGGTTGTCCAATGGCAACGGTACGGCTGACGTCACTCGCATAACCTTGATGCCAAGTACCAAGGTCAAAGAGGAGCAGCGATTTGTTTTTTAGGGGGCGATTGGTTGGAACCCCGTGAGGATCGGCGGCATGCTTATCGGCTAGAACCATCGTTTCAAAGCTCATGGTAACGTCCTGACTTCGTAGGGGACCTTCAATGGCAGCGATGATGTCCAATTCCGTTTTCCCTTTAGCGATGGCTTCAAATCCCAGGGTAAGTGCATAATCTGCCATATGTCCAGCAGCTCGAAGTAAGTCGAGTTCTTCAGCTGTTTTAAAGAGGCGGAGTCGTTCCATAGTAGGGCTGATATCAACTACTTGTCCGGTCAGGATTTGCATGAGTTCATAGTATTGGCGTAGGCGTAAATGTTGAAACTCTAAACCAATCCGGTAGCGTTCACGAGATAGGAAGGTTTGAATCTTTTGCCAAGGATTCTCTGAATCGTGGTAACCGACAACTGTGTAAGAAACATGGGCCTTTGCACGGTCGCGATCTAATTCAGGTGTAAACAAGGTTGGACTACCTTCAATTGGAAGAAAGAAGAAGAATTGTCTTTCATGAGGATCCGATTGAAAGCTCGTTAAGTATGCGATCGAGGTTGGATCTGAGATGATAGCTAGATCAATGCCCTGTTCACGCATGCGAGAACGAAGTAAGTCAACTGTGCTCTTCATATTTAACCTCCTATATCAATTATCTTATATCTCTATTTTGTCAAAAAACTTGAAAAAGTGCAATGGGAAATCGACATTTGTATTTTTTAGAAAAAATATCCAAAACGTTTGAAAGTGTTTCCAAAAAATGATAAACTATAGTTATGTGAAGGTGAAAGCGTTATTTTCAAAAAATAAATGGGAGGATGATTATGAATACCGACGATACCGTAACTATTTACGACGTCGCCCGTGAAGCAGGTGTTTCAATGGCGACCGTTAGCCGGGTAGTAAATGGAAACAAAAATGTAAAAGAGAATACACGTAAGAAAGTCTTGGATGTTATTGACCGCTTGGATTATCGTCCTAATGCGGTAGCTCGTGGGCTAGCTAGTAAAAAAACTACTACAGTCGGAGTTGTAATTCCCAACATTACTTCTTCCTATTTTGCCAGCTTGGCTAAGGGAATCGAAGATATTGCAGAAATGTACAAGTATAACATTGTCCTTGCCAGCAGTGATGAGGATGATGACCGTGAGGTGGCAGTGGTGAATACCCTCTTCTCTAAACAGGTAGATGGTATTATTTTCATGGGCTACCATCTGACTGAGAAAATTCGTTCAGAATTTTCTCGTTCTCGGACTCCAGTCGTGCTGGCTGGAACGGTGGACGTGGAGCAGCAATTGCCAAGTGTCAACATTGATTATCGAAAGGCAACCGCTGATGCGGTGGCATATTTGGCTGAGCGAAACGACAAGATTGCCTTTGTTACAGGTCCACTGGTAGATGATATCAATGGTAAGATGCGCTTGCCAGGTTACCGAGATGGTTTGAAGGAGACCAAACAAAAGTATAGCGAAGGACTTATTTTTGAAGCTAAGCATAATTATGAAGAAGGTTATGCCTTGGCAGAACGGGTCATGGCTTCTGGGGCAACAGCTGCCATTGTCTCTGGTGATGAATTGGCGGTTGG
This sequence comes from Streptococcus sp. NLN76, assembly GCF_015686645.1. NCBI lineage: Bacteria > Bacillati > Bacillota > Bacilli > Lactobacillales > Streptococcaceae > Streptococcus > Streptococcus sp. NLN76. Next base: position 38,575 of record NZ_JADPMS010000006.1, read on the forward strand.
CCTCCTTAATGGTTTGAGTGACAAGGGAATCCGTCTTCCTGAAGATTTCGAGTTGATTACCAGTGATAACTCCCAAATTACTCTGTTTAGCCGTCCAAATATGACCTCTATTCGTCAACCACTCTATGATATTGGTGCGATTTCTATGCGCATGTTGACCAAAATTATGAATAAGGAAGAAGTAGAAGAGCGGGAAGTTCAGTTGGCCCATGGCTTGACAGAACGTCAATCGACTCGGACAGGTAAATAATACAAGAATCTAAGGGAACCATTGGTGGCAGGCGCCAAGTTCCCTTTTTCTGTCTCCGACTTTTATTTTGGGTTGCTTTTGTTTATAATATGAGTATGAAAGTTCTACTGTATTTGGAGGGAAAGACTGTTCTTGAGAAGTCTGGAATTGGTCGCGCCCTTCAGCATCAAATGCGGGCCCTTGATTTAGCAGGGATTCCCTATACCACAGATCCGTCAACTGGATACGATTTGGTTCACATTAACACTTATGGCCCTAAGAGTCTTAGCCTTTTACATCAAGCTAAGCGGCAAGGGAAAAAGGTCATTGTCCATGGCCACTCGACTCGGGAAGATTTTGCCAACTCATTTATTGGTTCCAATCTCCTGGCTCCTGCTGTGGGGGCTTATTTGAGGCATATGTATCAGTTAGCAGATTTTGTGATTACGCCAACGGAGTACTCCAAGGAACTGATCCGGGGTTACGGAGTGGACACACCAATCGTTGCTATTTCAAATGGGATCGATTTGCGGAAGTATCAACCAGATCCTCAAAAAGAACAGGTTTTCTATAACCATTTTGGATTGGAGAAGGGGCAGCCGGTTGTGGTCTGTGCGGGTCTCTTTTTTAAACGAAAAGGAATTCTAGACTTTATCGAAGTGGCCAAGCAGCTGCCAGACGTTCAATTCATCTGGTTTGGAGGGATTAACAAGTGGATGATCCCTCGTGAAATCCGTCGAGTTGTTTCTGGTGACCACCCAGCCAATGTTCAATTCCCAGGTTATTTTAAGGGAGCTATTTTCCAAGGTGCCATGAGTGGAAGTAGTCTCTTCTTCTTCCCAAGTTATGAGGAGACGGAGGGGATTGTCGTTTTAGAAGCCTTGGCTAGTCACCAGCATGTTGTCTTACGTGACATACCTGTTTACAAGGGCTGGATTGATGGGCAGTCTGCAACCTTGGGTCAAACCAATGAGGATTTTGTAGCTGGGATTCAAGCGATTTTAGCTGGTCAGGTGGACAAGCGTGACAAAGGCTACCAAGTAGCTGAAAGTCGTTCCATGGATCAGGTGGCCCAGCAGTTGGTAGAGGTATATCGGCAAGTATTGGAGATGTGAGATGAGAATTGGATTGTTCACGGATACCTATTTTCCACAGGTATCTGGTGTGGCAACGAGTATCCGCACCCTCAGGGAGGAACTTGAGGAGCAGGGGCACGATGTCTTTATTTTTACGACCACTGATCGGGATGTGGACCCTGCAGAGGAGCACCGGATTATCCGAATTCCTAGTGTCCCCTTCTTTGCCTTTAAGGACCGTCGCGTTGCCTATCGTGGATTCAGTAAGGCTTTGGCCCTTGCCAAGGAGCACCGATTAGAATTGATTCATACCCAAACTGAATTTGCTTTGGGATTCCTTGGACTTTGGATCGCACGGGAATTGGAAATTCCTGTGATTCACACCTATCATACTCAGTATGAGGATTATGTGCATTACATTGCCAAGGGGATGCTGATTCGGCCTGGCATGATTAAGTATATGGTACGCTCTTTTCTGGATGAGGTGGATGGAGTGGTCTGTCCGAGTGAGATTGTCTATAATCTTTTGGTGGGGTATCGAGTTGAGCCAGAGAAGCGCGTGATCCCAACGGGGATCGAGTTGGATCGTTTTATTCAAGTGCAAGACCAAGAAGAAGCAATTCAGGATCTTCGAAAGTCCCTAGCTCTTTCTCCGGATACCAAGATTCTCTTGAGTTTGTCTCGAGTTTCGTTTGAGAAAAATATTCAAGCAATTATCCGTGCTCTCCCAGAAGTTCTGAATGAAAATGACGCAGTGCGTCTAATCGTGGCGGGAGATGGTCCGTATTTGGAGAATCTTAAGTCTCTAGCCAAAGAAATGGCGGTCGAGCACCGCGTGCTCTTTGTCGGGATGGTCCCTCCAGAGCAAACGGTGCTCTACTACCGGATGGCTGACTTTTTTGTGTCAGCTTCGACTAGTGAAACACAAGGTTTGACCTTTTTGGAAAGTTTGGCCAGTGGGACTCCCGTTATTGCCCAGTCCAATCCCTATTTAGACAATCTGGTTTCAGACAAAATGTTTGGAACGCTCTATCAAGAGCCAGAGGATTTAAGTGGGGCCATTCTAGAAGCCCTACTAGCAACACCTTATCCGCAGGAAAAGAAGTGGCAAGAGAAGCTGTTTGAGATTTCGGCCGAGAACTTTGGCCTCCAGGTTTATCAGTATTATTTGGATATTTCGATTCGAAAAGGCTATTTGAAAGGGCAAGGAATGGGGGATCCGAAACCACGAGTTCGCTTTGCGAAATCCCTTGCAAGTTTTCCCTTGAAAGTGGTAGCCCTACCAGTTCAGGGCTCCAGACGCGTGATTCGAATTTCTCGCCAACAGGTTAAACGCTTGCCTTATCCAGGGCGGAGAAAAAGCTAGATTTTCCTTGTTTTTTTCGAGGGGTTTGGTATAATGCTTATAGAGACACGTCTTTTAACGGAACTTCTTTAAGAGAGTGCACGGTTGCTGGAAGTGCATAGAGGGGTTAAAAGATACTACTCGGTACTATTTTATGCAAACATAAAACGGTGGTTACGTTAGAACCAAGAATGAGGTACTCAGGATTTTTGGGTATAAACAAAGGTGGAACCACGTTGCGACGTCCTTTTTGAGAGGAGGTCGCTTTTTTTGTTTGGCTCGAGTAGGTCTAATAAATTTAAAAGGAGTAGAAATATGGTAAAAATTACATTCCCTGATGGTGCTGTCCGTGAGTATCAGGATGGTATTACTACTGTTGAGATTGCAGAAGGCATCAGCAAGTCCTTGGCTAAAAAAGCGTTGGCCGGTAAATTGAATGGTAAGTTGATTGATACCACTCGTGCTATTCACGAGGATGGAGATTTGGAAATTGTGACTCCTGACCACGAAGATGCTCTTCCCATTTTACGTCACTCTGCAGCCCACTTGTTTGCCCAAGCAGCTAAGCGTCATTTCCCTGACATTCGCCTAGGGGTCGGTCCGGCGATCCAAGACGGTTTCTACTATGATACCGATAACGAAGCGGGGCAAATTTCCAATGAAGATTTGGCCAAAATTGAAGAAGAAATGCACAAAATCGTCAAGGAAAATTTCCCAAGTGTGCGTTCTGAAGTTTCCAAGGAAGAAGCGAAAGAAATCTTCCACAATGATCCTTATAAATTGGAATTGATTGAAGAGCACAAGGATGATGAGGGTGGTTTGACCATCTACCAACAAGGTGAGTATGTGGATCTCTGTCGTGGTCCTCACGTGCCAACTACTGGCCATATCCAAGTTTTCCACTTGTTGAATGTAGCCGGTGCTTACTGGCGTGGTAAGAGCGAAAATCCAATGATGCAACGGATTTATGGTACTGCTTGGTTTAATAAAAAAGAGCAGGATGCTTACCTCAAGATGCGTGAAGAGGCTAAAGAGCGGGATCACCGTAAGCTTGGTAAGGAATTGGATCTCTTCATGATTAGTCAAGAAGTGGGACAAGGTCTGCCATTCTGGTTGCCAAATGGGGCAACTATCCGTCGCGTAGTGGAGCGTTATATTATTGATCGTGAAGTGGCGGCTGGTTACGATCATGTTTACACACCACCAGTCGCAAGTTCTGAGCTCTATAAGATTTCTGGACACTGGGATCACTATAAAGATGATATGTTCCCAGTGATGGATATGGGCGATGGGGAGTCCTTTGTTCTACGTCCTATGAACTGTCCGCACCACATTCAAATTTATCGCAACCATGTACATTCTTACCGTGAGTTGCCAATTCGTATTGCTGAGTTGGGAATGATGCACCGTTTTGAGAAATCAGGTGCGCTATCAGGTCTACAACGTGTACGTGAAATGACCTTGAATGACGCTCACCTCTTTGTAACTCCAGAACAGATTCAAGAAGAATTCAAGAAAGTATTGGAGTTGATGATCAGTGTATACGAAGATTTCAATATTACTGATTATCGTTTCCGCCTTTCTTATCGTGATCCTGAAGATAAGGAAAAATACTACGATAATGATGAAATGTGGGAAAATGCTCAACGCATGTTGAAAGCAGCCATGGATGACTTGGAACTTGACTACTTTGAGGCAGAAGGTGAAGCGGCATTCTATGGTCCAAAACTGGATGTACAAGTTAAAACTGCGTTGGGAAATGAGGAAACCCTGTCAACTATCCAACTAGACTTCCTCTTGCCAGAACGCTTTGAATTGACTTACATCGGAGCAGATGGTGAAGAACACCGTCCAGTCATGATTCACCGTGGAATTGTTTCCACCATGGAACGTTTTGTGGCTTACTTGATTGAAACTTACAAAGGAGCCTTCCCAACTTGGTTGGCACCCACTCAAGTAACCCTTATCCCGATTTCAAATGAAGCCCATGCAGATTATGCCTGGGAAGTAGCCAAAGAATTGAAAGATCTTGGCTTCCGTGTTCATGTGGATGAGCGTAACGAGAAAATGCAATACAAGATTCGTCAAAGCCAAACTCAAAAAGTTCCTTACCAATTGATTGTTGGGGATAAAGAAATGGAAGACAAATCGGTTAACGTTCGTCGTTACGGCAGCAAGCAAACTGAAACCAAGTCTATCGCAGACTTTATTGCAGATTTGAAAGCTGATGTGGAGCGCCTTTCTCGTCCTGAATAAGTTGTAGTCCCTGAGTTCAATTGAACTCAGGGATTTTTGCGTCAAAGAAATTTCACAAAGTAACAGAGGAGTTTGATAATACTCGAAACAGTTCGAAATCTGAAAAGGCAATCTGATGAAGGCTGAACTATAGTTCGGCGAAGAAGATTAACACATTCAGACTTTGAAATGTAATGAGTATCATTTTGTTCCAGTCACTTTTTGGAGTAGGTCGATGGTGTTTGGATTGCCATAGACAGGGACTTTCTTTTTTCTTATACTAGAAGTAAGTTTATGGATTCTATTTCAAAATCTGCTCTCGGAGGTTGGTCAACGATTTTATAGTCTTTTAGTTTGCTTTTAGTACAAGGCAGCGAGTCGTAGACAGTACTGAAGTACAGCAAGACGAGCTAACACAGTAATAAAAGATAAACTAAAAGAGTATATACTCGAAACAGTTCGAATTCTGAAATGAATATTAATCCAGAAATTGGATTGATATTTTTATAGGTAATAAAGCAAGCATCGCTTGCCTTCAATCTGATGAAGATAGTTCAACAGGTCTGGATACCTGTTGAATCTTATCAATAAGTTCGGTGAAGAGGATTACCGCATGCAGATTTGAAATGCAATGAGTGTTACAGGTTGGTTTTTTGGGATAGCGGATTATATGAGTATGGAAAAGTAGGGATTGTATGATTGAAGAACAGTTTGGAAAAGAGCAGGAGTATAGCTGGATTGTAGTTCGGTCTGATAAAGGGCCTCTCAATCGAAAAGAGTTGGAAGACTATCAGCTGGATACAGAATTGATGGAGTATGCGCTGGATAAGAATGAGCGAGCCCATATGGAATACGATGGGGAGGCGGATCGCTTGTTGTTAATCTTTAATGCCTTGGATCCAATCAAGGAAGATAATCACTATGAGACAACTCCTCTGACTCTCATCGTCCAAGGCAATCAAGTGATCACGATTGTCAATGAGCAGAATCATTATTTGATTGATCGGATTCAGCGTCACCTTCCCTATACAACGATTAGCAGTAGTTATCAGTTTTTATTTTTCATTCTGACCTTAGTCACTCAAGAGTACTTCCCAATTTTAGATGAAATTGACCGAGAGAAGGATCGAGTGAATGGTCTGTTACGAAAACAAACCACCAAACGACTCTTGCTGGAACTTTCAGATTTGGAGACGGGTTTAGTCTATCTCCTGACTGCCAGCAATCAAAATGTCTTAGTGTTGGAACAGTTACGGAAACACCCGCGCACCAACCGTTTGACTAACGAGGAGTTGGAGGAGCTAGAGGATGCCCTCATTGAAGCGCAACAGCTTCTTGCCATGACCCAGTTGGAATCTCAGGTTTTACAGCAATTATCGGGGGCTTATGATACCATCCTGAACAATACGCTGAATGAGAATTTGACGAGCCTCAATATTATTTCGATTCTTATAGCGGTCCTCTCCCTTATTACGGGCTTTTTTGGGATGAATGTCCCGCTTCCTCTGTCTGAAGAGCCTCTGGCTTGGATTTGGATTAGTCTAGCCTTCATTGGTCTTTGGCTGATTTTAGCTCGGATTTTACGGTCCATCATGTATCGAAGATAGGGGAGACATTTCAGATTTATTGTGAATGAAAATAGGAAGGTTGGAATACGTGTCCAGCCTTTTTGCAATGGAAGATTTTTCGAAATCAGGAGCAGCTATTGGTTTTGTGATAGAATAGAGGAAGAAATACGGATGAAAGAGGGCACCTAAAATGGCCTATATTGAAGCAAAGGATTGTTGGAAAATCTATGGTCAGGGAGACTTGGAAGTTGTGGCCAATCGGGCTCTTTCCTTTGAAATGGAGGAAGGCGAGCTTGTCGTTATCTTAGGGGCGTCAGGAGCCGGTAAATCAACGCTACTCAATATTCTTGGAGGGATGGACCAGGCTAGTCGTGGTCAGTTGTTGATTGATGGTCAGGACATTGTTCAGTATTCCGAGCGGGAACGGATTCATTACCGCCGGGAAGCGATTGGTTTTGTTTTTCAGTTTTATAATTTAGTGGGAAATTTGACCGCCTTGGAAAATGTGGAGCTGGCGACGGAATTGGTCTCCAATCCCTTGGATGCTCAAAGAACGTTAATGAGTGTGGGACTAGAAGGGCGGCAACATCATTTTCCAGCCCAGTTATCTGGTGGGGAACAGCAGCGAGTGGCGATCGCACGTGCCCTGGCCAAAAACCCTAAACTTCTCCTCTGTGATGAACCTACAGGGGCTTTGGACTACAAGACTGGAAAGCAAATTTTAACCCTCTTGAGTGATTTGGCCCGCAAAGAAGGTCGGACGGTTATCATTGTGACCCACAATGCGGCTTTGGCCAGCATTGCGGATCGGGTGATCCACATGCAGGATGCTCAGATTAAAAGTATTCAGATTCAGGAAAGTCCACTGCCTGTAAGAGAATTGGAGTATTAGTATGCTGAAAAAGACTTATTGGCTCAGTTTACTCCGAACGCTTCAGTCGAGTTGGAGCCGCTTTTTAGCCTTGGCCAGTCTACTGACCTTGTCAGCCTTTGTTTTGGTCGGCCTGCAGTTGGCCGGTCCTAGCCTCGACAGTTGGTTGACAGCCTTTAAAGCAGAACAGGCCGTTCCTCACGTCACAGTCTTAGCCAAACTTGGTTTTAGCCAAGAAGAGAAAAAGGAGCTGGAGCAAGAGCTCAAAGAGCAGAATGTGACAATGAATTTCGGTTATATGCAAGATGTTCTCTTGCAAGATGGTCGGGTACTTCGGCTTTTCTCCCTGCCGGATGAGCTAGCTCAGTTATGGAATCTAGAAGGCCAGCTTCCGAGTTTAGATTCTGAAATAGTCTTGGGGAAAGTGGCTAAGTCTGATTTTAAACAGGGTCAAGATGTCGAACTGGACTGGCTTGGAGGTGTCAAAAGGCTGACCATAACAGGTTTCGCCCAGTCTAGTCAGCTCATTTCCCAAGAGGATTTCGGTCCTAGTCTTTTAGGTCAGGGGCAAGTTGATGTATATGGTTTTGTTCCCTCTACTTTTTTTAAAAATCAAAAAGCTAACCTAGCACAGATAGGTGGTGGTGAGGCGACTCAAAATCAGCTAGAGATGTGGTTGGCTGACCAGGAGAGCAGGAGTTGGGAGGCGGCGCAGGCGGATCTGCGTCAACAGAAGAAGGACTTGCAGCAGGCGCAGCAAAACTTCATACAAGCTCAGGAATATCTATCTAAGATGGAGTTGGAACGCAACCAGCGAAGTTTGCAGGAGGGCCAGCAGCAACTTACGGTTTATGAAGAAGCTGTTCAACGACTGGAAGGGCAGGAGCTCTTTGAAGTCTTAGACATGGGAGAGTTCCCAGGATCCTCAAGCTATACCTACTTAGATACCAGTATTACAAGCCTGAAAAAAGTTGCCAACTGGATACCACCGATTTTCTATGGTGTGACCATTTTGGTGGCTTTGACCAGTATGGTGCGGCTTGTTCAAGATGAACGGCAGAATATGGGCTTGTTGTCAGCTTTAGGCTATGGTCCTCTGGCTTTGATGTTTAAGTTTGTCAGTTATGGCCTCCTTTTGGCAGCTTTGGGAGCAGGGGTCGGTGGTCTATTGGGTGTGGGGATTCTAGCCCCTATGATTCAGGCCATTCTCCTACAAGGCACCGTTTTTACAGGAATTGAGCAAAGCCTCAGTTGGCCCCCCTTCCTTTGGTCATTGGGGCTGGGCGGTTTGTCGATACTCTTGCCCTTGTTATGGCTCTTAGTGCCAGACTTAAGGCAGTCCACCAGCCAACTCATGCGACCCAAGCCCCCTAGCAAGGGGAAACGAATTTTCTTGGAAAGGCTACCTGGCATGTGGTCTCGGTTGAATTTCAGCCAGAAACTCTTAGCCCGCAACCTGTTTCGGTATAAGCAACGCATGCTGATGACCGTCTTAGGAGTCTTGGGCTCCATCGCTTTGCTGGTTGCGGCCCTTGGTCTGCAGGTGTCGATCGCCGGTGTGGCGGACAAGCAGTTTCACCATGTTTGGAACTACGATGCCTTGCTGATCCATCGTGAAGGCCAACCTTTCCACTATGATCAAGGTCGCTCGCTTAGTCTCTATTATCAAGAAGAGGAGCTGGACTTGCCTCGAGAGACAGGGCGTCTGCAGGTTCTGACCCAATTACCGAACCAGACCTGGAGCGACATGATCCGCCTTGAAGATTGGCAGACTGGTCAGGATTTAGATTTGGAGCAAGCCGGTGTGGTTCTCAGCCAACCCTTGGCCGAGGAACTGGGGGTTAGCGTAGGAGATCACGTGTCCCTTGTTGGTAAAACTTGGACAGTGGGCGGAATTGTGCGACAGTATGTGGGCTATACCCTCTATTTGTCGCCGGCTCACATGTCTGGGGACGTGGAAGCCAATGCCCAGTTGTGGCAGTTGTCTGAAGAGGAGGAAGCGGCTTTTAGGGAGTCCGCCTTGAAATCGACTGGGACCTTGAGTTTGGAGGATACAGCTTTGATGGAGTCTTTCTTCCGTGATACCTCCCAGTCTTTGAATCAGACCATGTATCTGGTATCTTTCCTTTCGCTGGGTTTGGTTGTGATTATTTTAATTACATTGACCTTGCTCAACCTACATGAGCGAACAAGGGAGTTAGCGACCATGAAGGTCTTGGGCTTTTACCCCCGTGAGATGCAGCGCTTGTTGTATAAGGAACTCTTGTATTTGACAAGTTTGGGTGCTCTTTTGGGCTTGGTTGCTGGCTATTACCTACATGGGTTTCTCTTAGGTCAGATTGCGCCAGCAGGTGTGATCTTTAGCCGAGACATGGGGTACACACCCTATCTTTTGCCCCTGGTGCTATTAATGTTGGTCTTGATGGGCCTCTATTTCTTTATACAAGAAAAAATCAATCGCATTCCGATGTTGGATGCCTTAAAATCTTTGGAGTAAGGATGAAACGAGAATTAGTCTTAAATCTTGCAGTGAGTTTGGATGGTTATGTGGCGCGTGAAGATGGCTCTTATGATTGGATCCAAGCGCCGGACGATTCCATGGCCAATACTGCTTTACAATTTGATAATGCGGCTTTTTTTGAAAGCTGTGATACGGTCGTCCTAGGCCACAGGTCTTTTCTAGAATTAGGGTTGGATGAGATTCCAGGTGCAAAGGAGAAGCAATTCCTGGTAGCTCGGCGGGGGCCTGAGGAAAAAAGGGACAATGTTCACTTTACGCCCGACGTAGTAAGTTCTGTAAAAGAGTTACTAGCTGAAGAAGGTGGGCCGATTTGGCTTTTTGGTGGTGCTCAGATTGCCGATAGTTTGATTGCGGAAGACTTGGTGAGCGAGTACATTTTAGGGGTGGTACCGGTTATTCTAGGAAAAGGACGTCGTCTGTTTGATCAGACCCTGCCAGAAATTTCTTTGAAATTGGTTGAATCCACCGTGACTGATGGCATCGCTCTGTTGCGATACCGAAAGGCTGACACTTGATGAAAGGGGGAGGAGAGGTGCAAGAATTAAACCTATTATTTGTCATTGATGATGGCTATGTAGATCAGCTCAAGGTAACACTTTATTCCATCCAACAGGAACTGGGGGAGAAGAAGGTTGCGATTTACTTGATGCAGAAAGAGAGTTTGGCTAGGGAAGAGGAATTAGCGACTTACTGCCAAGGATTAGGGTATTCTTACCATCCGGTTGTAGTGGGCAATCAGATTTTCAAAGATGCTCCGACGACCGATCGGTATCCTGATACGATCTACTATCGACTTTTAGCTCAAGAGTTTTTGCCTCAAGATTTGGAGCGAATTCTCTACTTGGATGCAGATATTCTCTGTCTCAATGACTTCACTTCTCTATACCAGATGGAGATGGGAACAGCGCTTTATGCTGCAGCTAGTCACAATGCAGACGGAGACATTTTAGATTTTGTCAACAAATTACGCCTGCAAAATTTCGAGATGGAATCCTCCTATTTCAATACGGGGGTTCTTTTGATGAATCTGACGGCCATTCGAGAAGCGGTTGAGCGTCAGGCGATTCTAGATTATATCGCTAAAAATAAAAACTTTCTGATTCTACCGGACCAGGACGTCCTCAATGGTCTGTATGCGGATCGGGTGCTAGCGTTGCCAGATGAAATCTACAATTACGACGCTCGCTACAGTATGCTCTACCAAGCCCGAAGTAATAACCAGTGGGATTTGGACTGGGTTATTGCAAACACCGTTTTTCTTCACTTTGCTGGACGAGATAAACCTTGGAAAGCTGGATACCGCTCCCGCTATGCCGGTCTTTATAAATATATGGCCAAGAAGGCCAGGGAACGGGTTGATAGGGTGTGATACTCATTATGTTCATCAAAGAGGTCTGATAAAGTCAGATTTTGAAATGTAATGAGTCTCAGATTTATAGTCTTTTAGTTTGCTTTTAGTACAAGGCAGCGAGTCGCAGACAGTACTGAAGTACGGCAAGACGAGCTAACACAGTAATAAAAGATAGACTAAAAGAGTATAAAATGCAATGAGGATGAAGTCACAAAGACCTCCTGATCTTGATGTTCAGGAGGTCTTTCTTTTGTCTTATTTCATAGTTGGGAATAGGAGGACGTCGCGGATACTTGTTACGTTTGTAAGAAGCATGACGAGGCGGTCAATTCCGATTCCAAGTCCACCGGTTGGTGGCATTCCGTATTCGAGGGCTTCCACGAAGTCGTAGTCGATTCCGGTTGCCTCATCATCGCCCAATTCTTTGGCTTTAGCTTGAGCTTCAAAGCGGGATAGTTGGTCGATAGGGTCGTTCAACTCTGTGAAGGCATTGGCAAATTCTTTACCAACGATAAAGAGTTCAAAGCGGTCTGTGAAGCGAGGGTCCTCCGTATTTTTCTTGGCTAATGGAGAAACCTCAACTGGGTGACCATAGATGAAAGTTGGCTGCACCAAGGTGTCTTCTACGAATTCTTCAAAGAAGGCGTTGATGATATGGCCAACAGATGTGAAGTGTTTTTCCACAGGAACCTTGTACTCTTTTGCTAGTTCTTGGGCTTGTTCCAGTGTCATTGCTTGCCAGAAATCCACTCCAGTAATCTCTTTGATGGCGTCAATCATGTGCACACGCGCAAAGTCATGACCGATATTGATTTCTTGGTCTTGGTAGGTAATAACCGCTTGGTCTGTCACGGCTTTAGCGGCAGCTTGAATAATTCCTTGAACCAAGTCCATGATGTCTTGGAAATCTGCATAGGCTTGGTAGGCTTCAATTGTCGTGAACTCAGGGTTGTGGGTAGCATCCATTCCTTCATTACGGAAGATCCGTCCCATCTCGTAGACCCGTTCCATACCACCAACGATTAAGCGTTTCAGATGGAGTTCCGTCGCAATGCGGAGGACCATATCCATGTTTTGTGCATTGTGATGGGTTTCGAATGGTCGAGCAGCAGCCCCACCAGCTTCATTATGAAGGACTGGAGTTTCTACTTCAAGGAAACCTTGGTTATCTAGATAACGTCGGATCTCAGAAACAATTTTGGAGCGAGCAATGAAGCGCTCAAAGCTTTCACGATTGGATATGAGATCCAAATAGCGCTTGCGGTAGATGGTTTCAACATCTGATAGACCATGGAATTTTTCTGGAAGTGGTCGAAGGGCTTTGGATAAGTGGGTTAGGCGGCTAGCCTTGATGGACAATTCTCCCATATCAGTCCGCATGACTTGACCCTCAACTCCGATAAAGTCACCTAAATCCGCTTTTTTAAAGATTTCATAGTTTTCTTCGCCAACTTCATCTTTACGTACATAAATTTGAATTTGGCCATCACGGTCTTGGACGTGGGCAAAGCCGACCTTCCCTTTGCCACGCTTGGTCATTAAGCGACCGGCGATTGTAGCGGACTCATTCAAGTCATTAAGGGCTTCCTTATCCAAATCCGCATATTTTTCTTTCAAATCCGCAGAATTAGCGCTTCGTTCGAAGCGGTGACCGAAGGGATCAATGCCAGCTTCCGCCAAGGCCTGCATTTTTTCCCGACGAATGATTTGCTGGTCATTGAGTTCCTCTGTTAGATGGTGTGACATATTTTCCTCCTCTGTCATCCGTTTACTTATGTTTTATTTTATCACAATTGAAAGGGTTATGAGTGGATAGGTTTGACTTTCACAGACTCTAAAAAGCTGGTGTCGTTCCAACTAAGGACTTGGAAATCTCTGAAATCATCAGTTTCTAAGATGGTCAAGCTTCCATTCGACAAACCACCCCAATCCCGCAACAAGGCAGGTTTAACCCCTAAAAGGGTTCGAAGTGAGGCCACCAAATTGGCTCCATGGCCAATGAACAACACCTGGTCGTAAGGTTCATCCTTAAGAGAGTGAACCAGCTGGGTCACCCGACGGGTAGTCCGGTAAACGGACTCAGCCCCAAACATATCATAATTGAACTTGGCAAGGTTGTGACGGAAAGCTTGAATTTGTTGGGGATAGATGGCTTCCATGGTGGTAATCTTCTGCCCTTCTAACCGGCCAAGCTGCCATTCTCGTAAGGCAGCTTGGGGTTCGATATCCACTGGTGTTCGATTCTGAGACTGAATGATTTGAGCGGTATGGAGGGCGCGTGGTAGATCACTGGAGAAGATGCGGTCGAAACTCACGTCTTGAAGGTGTTTTCCAAGCCTCTCAATATCCAAGATGGCTTGGTGTAGGAGTGGAGAATCTCCGCTGGCCCCTTGAAAACGGCCTTCTTCATTCCATTCCGTTCGACCATGGCGAACAAAGTATAACTTCATTTCTATTCTTCTCCTTTTTCACGAAAATTTGCAAAGCTGGCTCCGACGAAGTCGGCTAAGTCTTGAGCAGATAATTGGACACTTCGTCCAATTTCACCGGCTGAGACTAGGATACTGGTGAAGTCTAGGGCACGATCATCAATGTAGATAGGGAAATGATGACGCTGACGGATTCCAACGGGGTTGTTGGCCCCGTGAATATAGCCAGTGGTTTTCTCCAAATCTTTTTGAGGAATCATTTGGACCTTTTTATTTCCGGATATGGTGGCGAGTTTTTTCTCAGAAAGGTGATCTTCGATAGAAAGCACTCCAATGATCGGTCCAGTCTTGTCTCCCTTAAGGGCCAAGGTTTTAAAAATGCGAGCCCGGTCAAGTTCGTCAGGGGTTTGTCCTTCTAAACCGTTGAAGTGATGGGCTTGATGGGTGATGCCTGCCTTGGTGAGAATTTGTTCCACCAAGGTTTTCTTTAATGTTTTCTTAGCCATAAAACTCCTTTATCAGTTTTAACCAAAAGAGAGGCTGGGACGATAAAAGTCCCAGCCACAATTTCTATTCGGTCTGGGATTCAGTTTGATATTGGTAATCAGCAGCGTCCCTTTGGAATAATTTTTTATAGGTTTTGGCGGTATTTTTTAAAGGGGAAATTTGATTAAGGTCAACCTCCTTATCAAATCCGGGTAGCCAACCTCGGGAAGTGTATTGGTGAAGGTCATAATCAATATCCGTAGAAGGGGCAGCATTGTAATAACCAGAATCGACTCCATAAGTTGGGAACCAAACGGCATCAAACTTATCAGTGGAGATGCTGTGCTCTTCCATAAAGTAGGTTCCAATGTAGATTCCAATATTCTTAGCGCCTAAATCCTGCAGTTTAGCACGAAAGGCCTCGACGCCCTTGTCCATATTGGACATGGTTTTTTCTTCCACATCGAGCCAGTAGTAGCTTGGTTTGTATTTGGCAGAGGCTTCGTAGAATTCGGTAGCCTCCTTCTCCATCTCCTTAACGGATCCAGCTGCTACATAAGCGTAGACAGCAACAGGAATATCCCGTTTTTGGAATTCTTCAATGTGTTTCTGGTAGGATTTGTCAATGCCATTCAGGTAGGTAGCCGCATTTTCCTTTTTGGCTTGAGCGCCACTGTGGACACGAATGATGGCACCTGAAATGGACTCGGCCATAACGTCATAGTCTATTTCTTCTGGTAGTTGCCAACCAGAGAGGTCGACGATGGGACGGAGGTTGACTTCCTCGTTGGTCGTTTCTTTCTTTTTGGTCGTATCTTGCTTACTCTTTCGCGACTCCTCGGCAGCCTTTGCTGCTCGTGCGGCTTCTTGTTCGGCTCGTAACCCTTGTACTTGGATATGGCCGACAATTAAACTGAGAAAGAAGAAACCAAAAAAGATTGCGATAAAAATCGGTTTTATCCTTTGTCTCATAAGGTTCATTCTATCTTAAAATGGTGGAAAAAACAAGAAATCTCGCCTGATTTGGCGGAAAAAAGCCCATTTTTGGGAAACTGGGGTCACTCAGGTGAATAGGGGATGGGGTTTCCCTTTTTTTTCGATTGGGAAAATGGTATAATCAAGGCTGAATTTTTAGAAAAATCGGGTATGCAATGAAGATTGAAAAACGCTACTTGTTAAACTATTCAATCCTGATTCCTTACCTCATCTTGTCTATTTTGGGCTTGATTGTGGTGTATTCAACGACCAGTGCCAATTCCATCCAAAGTGGTGGAAATCCCTTTAGTTCGGTACTGACACAGGGGGTCTTCTGGATTGCGAGTTTAATTGGGGTCGCTTTAATATATAAGTTTAAATTAGACTTTTTGAAAAACCAACGGTTGGTGACCATCGTCATGTGGTTGGTTATTCTCTTGTTGATCATCTCCAGAATTTTTGGGGCCCAGATTAATGGTGCCCGCGGTTGGATCCTTTTGGGGCCCTTAAGTTTACAGCCAGCTGAGTACCTCAAAATTGTGATGATTTGGTACCTAGCTTCTGTGTTTAGTCGGCAACAAGAACTGATAGCTAAAAGTGACTATTATGCCTTGACTCAAAATCAGTTTTTTCCACGCTCATTTTCTGATTGGCGGATTGCGGTTCTTGTGTCCTTAGCTGTCATCGCCTCCCTTCCGGATTTGGGGAACGCCACTATCCTGTCCCTTTTGGTTGTGATTATGATTTCCCTAAGTGGAATTTCCTATCGTTGGTTTGCGACCTTTATGGGAGGGATTGCCGTTTTATCCGCAGCCGTCTTGGGAGCCATTCGTTTGATTGGGGTGGATGTCGTGGCCAACGTGCCACTTTTTGGATATATTGCTAAGCGTTTTAGTGCCTTTTATAATCCTTTCGAGGACTTATCTGATTCCGGTCACCAGTTGGCTAATTCCTATTATGCCATGAGTAATGGTGGCTGGTTTGGTATGGGCCTGGGGAACTCAATCGAGAAAAATGGCTACTTACCGGAGGCCCATACGGACTTTGTGTTTGCTATTGTCATTGAGGAGTTAGGATTTGTAGGAGCCAGTCTGATTTTAGGTCTCCTCTTCTTCCTTATTTTACGGGTGCTACTGGTTGGGATTCGAGCCCGAGATCCGTTTAATGCCCTTTTAGCCACAGGAGTTGGTGGGCTTTTGCTAACGCAGACCTTTGTTAATATTGGTGGAATCTCAGGCTTGATTCCCTCAACCGGGGTGACATTTCCCTTCCTTTCGCAAGGGGGGAATAGCCTCCTTGTCTTGTCCATTGCCATTGCTTTTGTTTTAAATGTTGACGCTGCGGAAAAGAAAAGGGACTTGGAAATCCAAGTAGGTGATTCGCCTGGCGAAAGAGCTTGAATGTGAGGCAGGGACGGGGCCAACCGTCTACGCCTCTTTTTGTGTAGAGGAGTAAACATGGAAAAATTAGAATACCAGGTATCAGCGGATGCCATCGCTCAGGACGCTTATGAATTGAAAAGTATGGTTAACCAAATTGTTGAAGCGGCTTATGGGTCAGAGATGCTGGTTGAGATGGACCAGATTAAAGATTGGGTCGTCCAAGGTCAGGATGAAAAGATTGCGAGTTATCTTCGAAATTTAGAGACAGACCGAATTTCTCTCTTGGTTCGTTATTTTGCAGTCGTGCCCTTGCTTATTAATATTGCGGAAGATGTGGACTTGGAAGTGACCATCCAACGCCGGAATAATCTGGCTGAGGACTACTTGGGAAAACTCAGTCAGGCTGTGGCACGGACTGCTCAGATGGACAATGCGCAGGAACTTTTGGAGCAATTACAAGTGGTACCTGTTTTGACGGCTCATCCGACTCAGGTTCAACGCAAATCCCTATTGGATTTAACTTCTCAGATTCATGACTTGCTCAAACGCAAGCGAATGGCCTTGCCCGGTGATCTCAATCAGAATGAGTGGGAGGAGGAACTCTACCGTTATTTGGAGACTATCCTACAAACCGACCTTATCCGGGAACAAAAGCTGACGGTTAAAAACGAGATTGTTAACGCGATGGCCTATTATCGCAGCTCGCTACTGGAGGCTGTCCCACGCTTGACTCAAACTTACCGGGACTTGGCCAAAGAAGAAGGTCTGTCCGTTCCTCACAGTCGCCCGATAGCTATGGGGATGTGGATTGGTGGAGACCGAGATGGGAATCCCTTTGTGACAGCGGAAACTCTACGAGTATCCGCTCGTGTTCAGCAGGAAGTTCTTTTTGATTATTATCTTCAGTCTTTGAATAAGCTCTACCGGGATTACTCTGTTTCCCTTAATTTGACGGATGTGAGTTCCCAGGTAGCTCGTTTGGCTGACCTTTCACAAGATAATTCTGTTTTTAGAGAAAAAGAACCTTATCGTCGCGCCCTTTCTTGGATTCGGGATCGCCTTCTGAAAACTCAAAAGGAAATGCAGGTTTTCTTGGGACAGCCAGAGGAGTTGGCCTTGGCTGGGAAAGAATTGATCAAAATGCAGCAGGAGCGCAATTGGGATAAAATTCCCGCCTATGCGACTGCTGAAGAATTCAAGGCAGAGTTGGAACAGGTACAGTCTTCCTTTATGGCTTTTGGGCAGCGTCACTTAGCGTCAGGGAAACTGAGTCAGTTAATTACGGCAGTAGAAGTTTTTGGTTTCTACTTAGCTAGCATTGATATGCGTCAGGATTCGAGTGTGCACGAGGCCTGTGTAGCTGAGCTACTAACGACAGCAGGGATTGAGGAGCATTATTCAGAGCTTGAAGAGGAAGATAAGGTGGCTCTTTTGCTCAGATTATTGGAGGAAGACCCACGACCACTTTCGGCTCCCACTCTTGCCAAAAGTGAGCTATTAGCTAAGGAGTTGGCTATTTTCGAAATGGCAGCCAAACTGAAAGATGTATTGGGCGAAGACGTCATTCGGCAATCAATCATTTCTCATGCAACCAGTGTTTCTGATCTGTTGGAATTGGCAACGCTTTTGAAAGAAGTTGGGCTGGTCAACCGTGATGCGACCCGTCTTCAATTGGTGCCTCTCTTTGAAACAATTGAGGATTTAGAGGCTTCTCGACAGACCATGCGTTCCTATCTATCCTTGGATTTGGTTCAAAAATGGATTGCTTCACGCAATGGCTATCAAGAGATTATGTTGGGCTATTCGGATAGTAATAAGGATGGAGGCTATCTTTCCTCAGTTTGGTCTCTCTATCAAGCCCAAGAGGATCTGCAAAAGTTAGGTCAAGAATTTGGCGTTAAAGTGACCTTCTTCCATGGACGCGGGGGGACAGTTGGTCGTGGTGGCGGTCCGACTTATGAAGCCATTATTGCTCAACCCTTGGAAAGTATTCGAGATCGTTTGCGTTTGACCGAGCAAGGGGAAGTGATTGCTAATAAATATGGAAATAAGGAAGCTGCTTATTACAATTTAGAAATGCTTCTATCTGCTTCGTTAGACCGTATGTTGAATCTGGAAGCGGAATTGAGTCCGGAGCAGCGTGAGACCTATGGTCGGGTTATGAACCACCTTGTCGAAACGAGCTACCAGGCTTATAGAGACTTAGTTTTTGAAAATCCAGCTTTCTATGAGTTCTTCTTTGAAGCTAGTCCGATTACCGAAATTTCTAGTCTCAACATTGGTTCCCGGCCAGCGGCTCGGAAAACGATTACTGAAATTTCAGGATTACGGGCTATTCCTTGGGTTTTCTCTTGGTCTCAGAATCGCATCATGTTACCAGGTTGGTACGGGGTTGGTCAGGCCTTTCAGACTTTGATGGCGGAGGATCCTGAGTGGCTCTCGATTCTCCGTCACATGTATCAGAACTGGCCGTTTTTCCGAGGGTTACTCTCCAATGTGGATATGGTGTTGGCCAAATCCAATATGACCATTGCGGCCCACTATCGAGACTTGGTACAGGATTCTCAGGTAGCGGAAGTGTTTGACCTGATTTTTGCGGAATGGGAAAAAACCAAAGAAAGTCTCTTGCTAATAGAAGAGAGCGATCAACTTTTGGCGGATAATACCTATCTATCGAATAGTTTGTCCTACCGCATGCCTTACTTCGATGTCTTAAATTACATCCAGGTAGAGTTAATCCGGCGTAAGCGTGAGGGGGTATTACCGGAAGAAGCCAATTCCTTAATTGCAACCACTATCAATGGGATTGCGACAGGGCTTCGGAACTCGGGCTAATCAATGGAAAAAATTAAAAAAAGAAGTAAAAGGCTTGATTTTTTCTAACAGTCTGATAGAATAGTAGGGAAAGTTAGACTGTATTGCCTACTGTCTATCTATAAAATATATTTTATTGGAGGCTTTTACCCAAATGGCAAAAGAAAAATACGATCGTAGTAAACCCCACGTTAACGTTGGTACAATTGGACACGTTGACCACGGTAAAACTACCCTAACTGCAGCGATTACAACTGTTTTGGCACGTCGTTTGCCTTCATCAGTTAACCAACCTAAAGATTACGCTTCTATCGACGCTGCTCCAGAAGAGCGCGAACGCGGAATCACCATCAACACTGCACACGTTGAGTACGAAACTGAAAAACGTCACTACGCTCACATCGACGCTCCAGGACACGCGGACTACGTTAAAAACATGATCACTGGTGCGGCTCAAATGGACGGAGCGATCCTTGTAGTTGCGTCTACAGATGGACCAATGCCACAAACTCGTGAGCACATCCTTCTTTCACGTCAGGTTGGTGTTAAAAACTTGATCGTCTTCATGAACAAAGTTGACCTTGTTGACGATGAAGAATTGCTTGAGTTGGTTGAAATGGAAATCCGTGACCTTCTTTCAGAATACGATTTCCCAGGTGATGACCTACCAGTTATCCAAGGTTCAGCTCTTAAAGCGCTTGAAGGTGATTCAGCATTTGAAGACATCATCATGGAATTGATGGATACTGTTGACTCATACATTCCAGAACCAGAACGCGATACTGACAAACCATTGCTTCTTCCAGTCGAGGACGTATTCTCAATCACTGGTCGTGGTACTGTTGCGTCAGGACGTATCGACCGTGGTGTGGTTCGTGTCAATGACGAAATCGAAATCGTTGGTATCAAAGAAGAAACTACTAAAGCAGTTGTTACTGGAGTTGAAATGTTCCGTAAACAATTGGACGAAGGTCTTGCAGGAGACAACGTTGGGGTTCTTCTTCGTGGTGTTCAACGTGATGAGATTGAACGTGGACAAGTTATCGCTAAACCAGGTTCTATCAACCCACACACTAAATTTAAAGGTGAAGTTTACATCCTTACTAAAGAAGAAGGTGGACGTCATACTCCATTCTTCAACAACTACCGTCCTCAATTCTACTTCCGTACAACTGACGTAACTGGTTCTATCGAGTTGCCAGCAGGTACTGAAATGGTTATGCCTGGTGATAACGTGACAATCGACGTTGAGTTGATCCACCCAATCGCCGTGGAACAAGGAACAACATTCTCTATCCGTGAGGGTGGACGTACTGTTGGTTCAGGTATGGTTACTGAAATCGAAGCTTAATTCGGTTCATTTCCTAGATTAACAATTTAAGTCAGAACAGCACTAGCTTGGTCTTTGGCCAGGCTAGTGTTTTTTTGATTTCCCTTTTTTTCTGCTCGTCTTTGTGATAAAATAAGGACTGTAATAAAAATAGAAGAGGTATGTGAAATGTCACGTAAACCAATTATCGCAGGTAACTGGAAAATGAACAAAAACCCTCAAGAAGCACAAGCTTTCGTTGAGGGACTAACAGGCAAATTGCCATCAGCTGATCTTGTTGAAGCAGCGATTGCTGCACCAGCAGTTGATTTGAACGCACTTCTATGGTTTTCTAAAGATTCAGACCTTAAAGTGGCAGCGCAAAACTGTTACTTTGAAGATGCGGGTGCCTTCACAGGTGAAACTAGCCCTAAAGTTTTGAACGAAATGGGTGTTGACTACGTTGTGATCGGTCACTCAGAGCGTCGTGACTACTTCCACGAAACAGATGAAGATATCAACAAAAAAGCACATGCTATCTTCCGTAATGGTATGACACCAATTATCTGTTGTGGTGAGTCACTTGAAACTTATGAAGCTGGACAAGCAGTTGAGTTTGTTGGAGCACAAGTCTCAGCAGCTCTTAAAGGTCTTTCAGCTGAGCAAGTATCCTCACTTGTGATTGCTTATGAGCCAATCTGGGCTATCGGTACTGGTAAATCTGCAACTCAGGACGACGCACAAAAAATGTGTAAAGCTGTTCGTGATGTTGTTGCTGCAGACTTTGGTCAAGAAGTGGCAGACAAAGTTCGTGTGCAATACGGTGGTTCTGTAAATCCATCAAATGTGAAAGATTACATGGCTTGCCCAGATGTAGATGGAGCTCTTGTTGGGGGTGCTTCCCTTGAAGTGGATAGCTTCCTAGCTCTTTTAGATTTTGTAAACTAATGGTTTAGAAGCCCGATTTCTCGGGCTTTTTTTTGATGCGTTCATTGAAAAAAACAAAAACTTAGTATAAAATAAATGGGTAACTTTAAGAAAAAATAAAGGAAATAGTCATTATGAATCAGAGATCTCAGCAACGTTTTTCCATCCGGAAATATTCATTCGGTGCGGCTTCTGTTTTAATTGCTAGCCTTGTCTTCATGGGAGGGCAAGTACAGGCGGATAGTTATTCAGAAACCACTGTCACGGGTGAATCATCCAGCCAAACAGTGACGTCTGAGCCTCAAGCGAATGGAACACTAGAAACAAATCCAAGTTCAGAACTTGCAACGCCTCAGACAAGCTTAGGGGCATCCTTGGCTCCTTCTACTGATGTGGCGACCAGCCCTAGTTCATCTTCTAAAGCAGTCTCTTCAAGTGAAGCGAGTGCATCTACAGAGGAAACATCAACCTTGCCTTCTGTGAATTCTGCATCTATTAAAACTGAATCAGTTCAGCCCGCTTCAGCAACTCCCTTCCGGCGTGCTGCAACATCTGGTTCGGCAGAAACAAGTAACCAACTACCAAACTCAGGAACCTATGTTTTTGAAGAAGTCGCAGAAGTTCACTCTGAACCCCGATTGGCCTCTAGCGTTGTTGCGACTTATAGTAAGGGCCAATCGGTCGTCTATGATCAGGTCTTGAATCGGGAACAGCGCCAATGGTTGTCCTATATCGGAGCTTCAGGCACTCGACGTTATGTGGCCCTTCCGGCTCAAAATAATGCTGGTCAAACTACGGATTCAGCAGTTGCCAATACCTTGAAAGCCTTGGCACCTCAAGGAACCTATACTTTTAGCCAAACTGCGGGTGTTAAAAACGAAGCTCGAATCACGAGTCCAGACCTAGCAACCTATCGTCCAGGTCAGTCTGTTCGTTATGACCGCGTTTTAAATGTGGACAATTATACTTGGATTTCTTACATTTCTTATTCAGGTACCCGTCGTTACGTAGCAATCGGTGCTCAGTCGACTCAACCAAGTCGCCCAGTGACACCAGAAGTGAAGGTAGAGAAAACAGGTCGCATCTCAACCTCTAGTGTCTCTGCATCCGGTTTTGAGGTTGTTGTTAGTAATGTAAACCATCCACAAGGAGTGAAGGAAGTTCTAGTTCCAACTTGGTCTGAGAAAAATGGTCAAGATGATCTCATCTGGCATAAGGCTGTAAAACAAGCGGACGGTAGTTATAAAGTCCGGATTGAAACCAAGGATCATAAGAATGACGCGGGTAACTATGTCTCCCATGTTTACTATGTGACGAACCAAAATAAACGGGAATATGTAACTGGAACCAAGGTAACTATCCCACAAGCTCCAGTGGTTCAAAAAACAGGTCAGGTGACAGGAAGTAACATCAGTTCAACAGGCTTTGATGTTGTGGTCTCACAAGTCAACCACCCACAAGGAGTCAAAGAGGTTTTGGTTCCAACTTGGTCTGAGAAAAATGGTCAAGATGATCTTATCTGGCATAAGGCTGTAAAACAAGCGGATGGTAGTTATAAAGTCCGGATTGAAACCAAGGATCATAAGAATGACGCGGGTAGCTATGTCTCCCATGTTTACTATGTGACAAACCAAAATAAACGGGAATATGTGACTGGAACCAAGGTAACTGTCCCTCAAGCTCCAGTGGTTCAAAAAACAGGTCAGGTGACAGGAAGTAACATCAGTTCAACAGGCTTTGATGTTGTGGTCTCACAAGTCAACCACCCACAAGGAGTGAAGGAAGTTCTAGTTCCAACTTGGTCTGAGAAAAATGGTCAAGATGATCTTATCTGGCATAAGGCTGTAAAACAAGCGGATGGTAGTTATAAAGTCCGGATTGAAACCAAGGATCATAAGAATGCCGCGGGTAGCTATCTCACCCATGTTTATTACGTAACCAATCAAAATAAGCGTGAATTTTTATCTGGAACAAGGGTAACCGTTCCTCAAAAAACGATCGTTGTTAGTCGGCCAATTCCACATAATCTCCCGGCTCAAGGTAGTTACACATTTACGAAACGTTCGGATGTAAAGAATGAACCTGTTGTAACAAGTCCGACCCTTGCGGTTTATGAAGTCGGGAACAAAGTAAATTATGATCGAATTGTAACAACCAACGGTTACCACTGGTTATCTTATATTTCCTATACTGGACAAAGACGTTATGTAGCTTATGGGCCATCGCATACTCTTGAAGAGAAAAAAGAGGAGACTCAAGGGAATCAATCAACTTCTGGTAAAGGCCTTCCTGAAAAATGGATCGGGAATAAGAAATATTCTGGAACTGTTACCCATATTGATGAAAATCCAGTCTACTCTGATAAAAATCGTGTGAAGATTGATCGGATTGTGATTCATCACAATGCTGGAATGAGTGACGAAGGAGCCCGAGCAACTTGGTATATTCGCAACGGCAATGAAACTTCAGCCCACTATCAAGTGACTCCAGACAAGATTTGGGGAGTTGTGCCAGAAAACGAAGTGGCTTGGCATGCAGGGCATTATCCAACCAATCAACGTTCCATTGGTATTGAGCACCTCAACAATAGTTTAGGCCCACATTGGACCATTGCTGAGGCAACATATCGCAATTCAGCGAAGTTGATTGCGGATATTTCCCTCCGTTATGATATTCCATTGGACCACAACCACGTGGTTGGTCATGACGAGGTGTCCGCAACTCTTTGTCCTGGTGGTATCGATATCGATAAGCTCCTTGCACTTGCAAAAATAGAGCGGGCAAAACTTGAAAAAACAACTTTGCCAAACACAAGTGCTGTTCCATCAGCTCCAAAACAAGCAGCCGCTCGCGTGGAAATACCTTATTATTCCCAGTTGGATAGTCGCTGGTCTCAAAAATGGTATGGTGGCTACAAATTTGGACCAACAGGTTGTGTTCCTACCAGCCTAGCTATGGTCTTCTCAGGACTTTCCGGCAAAACTGTTTTACCAACTGAGGTCGGAGACTATATCTATCACAATACCAATGCTTTTAACAAGTTTGGGCCTGGAACAGAGACCAATGGTATTGTGAAGGCTGTTAATAAGTGGGGTTACAAACACGAAGTTTTAAATAGCCGTAATGCTATTCAGGCTGCTCTTCAAGCTGGGAATCCAGTCCTACTGGCGGTAGGGGCGAGTGTCTTTGTGAACTACCCATCTACTCATGAGATTGTGCTGTCCGAATACAAGGACGGAAAAGTTAAGGTTTCAGATCCTTACACCAAATCTCTAAGTGGTTGGCATAGCCTAGATTACCTCTGGAATGTTCGCAGTCGTGTGGCTGAAGACAACCAGTTAGGTTCTCCAGCAATTGCTGTTAAACGCGCGTAAAGAAAAAGAATCGGTCACATCAAGGTGCCGATTCTTTTTTGTAGACAGAGGGTCTGGGGTATTTTCTTACGCTTATATACTCTTTTAGTTTATCTTTTATTACTGTGTTAGCTCGTCTTGCCGTACTTTAGTACTGCCTGCGACTCGCTGCCTTGTACTAAAAGCAAACTAAAAGACTATACTGGACAAACTTCAAAATCGGAATACTCGAAAAATTTCAAAAAAATGACTAGGAAAGCCGATGGTGGTAGAACTGAAGTTCACCGAAGAGGCTTGACAACGTCAGATTTTGAAATTTAATGAGTATCCCGAATTATTCATACCCTGAATATCTTTGCGTAACTATCAAAAAAATCATCAGAAACAAGCAATAAACAATTGCAGTTCTGATGATTTTTATGAACGATCAAGCTTTTCTATAAATAAAGATGGGTCTGCTACCTTACCACCCTAAAAAAGGGTAGACTCCGCCCTTGGTGCGACTCTCGATTTTTAAAAATGTATTCTATTTGATTCGGTATCCTAATTTCCTAACAAAGGAGGACTGGTATCCCTTACTGCATAGAGAACGGGGAGTGAGAAATCTAGTCTGGAAATTCGCTCAAAGAGAGCCTGAAACTCATCCTTCAGAGAATAGAGATTAGACAGTTTTAGAATTTGTTTTCTAGCACTTTTGACGCATTTTCCAGCTATATTCACAAACAGTTTCCGAAAACGTTTCATCGTCAAATTCTTCACAGACCCACTAGCTAGATGCTTCATAAATAAGGAAAGATTATAGGCCAAGCAAGAAATCATCATACGAACTTCATTCTTGATTAGAGTTGAACTATCTGTCTTATCCCCAAAAAATCCAGACTTCATCTCTTTTATGAAATTTTCAGACTGTCCTCGTTTTCGGTAAAGTTGAAAACATTCTTCGCTAGCACCA
>NZ_JADPMS010000060.1:0-8356 GCF_015686645.1 Streptococcus sp. NLN76
GAATTATTACACCTTTTCGTTCACATAATTCTCGTAGTATTTGTCCAATACTTGCTTTGTATTTTCCATAAATAATTTGTCTACGATATTTCGGAGCAAAAACTATGTGGTACTTACAATTCCATGTGGTATGTGCTAAACTATTATTTATTGTCCTGTTTCATCAGGGGGACTCCTTTCATGTTATGATATGTGGTCGGGAAAACATATCTAATATAACATCTTAAGGTCTTTTTTAATACACCGCTTAAAGCTCTTTTGAACCACTAGCACAGCTAGTGGTTTTCAGATACCAAAAAAGAAATAGCCCCTCGAAAGGAGCTATTTCCGGAGATTATTATGTCTACTGCTGTTTGAAGCAAAGCGAATTACAGCAGTGGATACCGAACAAATGTGAGGTAAAAAAGATAGGAACGAAGTGACTAGCTTTATTCCTATCAAAAATAATCTCCCCATAACACACTACATCCTTCATAACACAAAAGAACTGGGACACAGATACCTACCCATGTCCCAGTTCCGGAGATTATTATGAAAAAGAAAAGTTTTAGGAGTCAAATTAAGAGTTCTTCTTAACTTGTGACTCTAGTATAACCTGCTCACCTTAAAGCAACCTTAAGGTTCATTTTTTATTCCCATTCAATTTCAACTGGCAGACAGGCACTCCCTCATCATTTATAGTCCAAACAGGAAGAAAAAACTGGGGGACCGATAAAATAGGAGTGGATACATAGGATAAGGTTGGTACCCAGTCTTCCATGCTTAGACCTCTCTTACTCTACTCCTTCAACCTTACAAAATTCCTAAATCCTGAATCGTCGATAGGCTGGAAATTTCCTGACTATCGGGATGGGCTAGAAAATTGATCGAATGAATGCCCGCGGCGAGTGCAGCTTCAATATCCAGAAGACGATCGCCAATATAGTAAGTCTGATGCGGGTCCAATTGATACTTGTCCATCAAATAATAGAGGGCCTCCGGATCCGGTTTGCGCGCGAAGCCATCGCTAGCCGTCACCACTTCTCTAAAATAGGAAGCCAAATCCAGTCTGTCTAAGAGCGGGTGGGCTTCCTCATCCTTGTGGGTAAAAACAAACTGCTCAATCCCTTGCTGGTCCGCCCACTCTAAGATTTCCCTAGCCCCTGGCAAGAGGCGAATTTCCCCACTGAATTGCGGTAAAGCCTTTTGGTAGAGAGGTTTCAAATTTTTCCCATCAGCTTTTTCAATTTTTTCAAAAAAATCTTTAACAGAGGTAGCCAGTATCTGCTGGCGAATCGCCTCCTTGTCAAAAGGGTATTCCGTGTCTGCCAAGGCCTGGCCAATAGCTGCCAGAATGGCTTCATAAGAATCCAAAAGTGTCCCGTCCAAATCCCAAATAAAAGCTGTCATGCCTGCTCCTTTCTATAAGCACGGTAGTGACGTCTGAGCCACCACCAGCGAAAACCGTTGTCAACCAAGGTCCCAATCCAAATACCACTTAAGCCCCAGCCCAGAAAATGTCCGAGGAAGGCACCAAATCCAATGCGCAAGACCCACATCCCGATGCTAGTCGCATAAAAAGGCAACTTGGCATTACCCAAACCCTGCCATAGGCTCGTATAAATCAAAGTTCCTGCAGTCATCGGACTTCCTAAGAACGCAAACAGTAAGACTGTTTGACTAGCCGCAATCACTTGAGCATCGCTATTATACAGTTGCGTCAAAGACTGTCCAAATAGATAAAAAGCCAAGCCAATCGGTAGCATTAGGGCTAACGTCCAACCATACAAACGTGAAACTAAGGCATCAACCTGCTCCCAGTCCTCCTGCCCCCGAGCTTGAGCGACCAAAATAACTCCTGCAGTCGCCAGACCCAAAGCCGGCATCGCAGGAAAGGGAATCAAGGTTTCCCCAATGGCATTCCCTGCAACCACTTCAGTCCCAAAAGAAACCACTAGCACCATGAGAAGAAAATCGCCGAGCCGCATCATCAACCGTTCGCCCGCCGCTGGGAGGGCAAAACTCACCAAGCTCCAATCCCAAGACCAGCGCCGTCCCAAGAGAGGGAAGGGCACCCGCCACCAAAGGTAAAGAGCCCCCAGAAAGCGTGACAGAGCAGTCCCCAAGGCGACCCCCATCAAGCCCCAACCCAGACCATATAAAAAAGCCGTAGACAACAGAACATTCAACAGATTGGCCAGCAAACTAACCCACATCGGCTCCTGAGGCCGTCCCCAGGTTCGGAGAATTGCACCAAGGCTCATCATTAACCCTTGGAAAACAATGGTACCTCCGACCAAAGCAAGGTAAAGACCACCAGCCTCCACAACTGTCGAGTCCGTCCCCATCCAAGAAAGAATCCTTGGTCCCAGGAAAATGGATAACAAACCCAAGACCAAAGCCAAGCAGACCGTCAAGCCCAAGCCTGAGCGCGCCAAGTCCTCAGCCTGTTTCTCTTCCTGTTCTGACCGAGCCTTGGCTACAAAACTCGATAAAGTCGCTACCAGAGCCAAAAACAAGGCCTGGTAAATAGCCAAAACACTGGAAGCCAAGGAAACACCTGAAATAGCCATCAAGCCCAGACTAGCCACCAAATAGGCATCCACAACTCCCATGATCATCTGTAAAAAATTCTCAAACATAGCTGGCAAGGCCAAGTCAAAAATTTGCCGATTCACCTTCTTCATATCACTAGTATAACAAAAGCGGCTGGGGTTTGGACCCCAGCCTTCTTACTAGACTTCAAAAATGAAAATCCATGCCTTAGTTACAAGTGATTTTCTATCATTTCAGCCTTACGGTTTTGTTGGTGCATCCTGAGCCTTCTTCAAGGCATCCCGGACAGTCTTGGCATAGAGTTCACTACCTTGGGTAATGCTGTCGGATTCCGATCCAAAGTGGACATCATCCGTACCATACCAGATTTGCGGATTGTCTACGGCTGTCTGGTACCAGTCTGCAACCAACACATAGTCATATTGATCCGCCAGTTTGATCATATAATCCCGAGTCCGGTTGGCGATGGCATTGGGATTATCCAAAACACGTCCATCATAAGGGGTTACCAAGATCAAGCGATGGCCAGTCGGTAGGTTTTCAACCATCTGGTCGAGCTGGTCAAAGTAATCGTTGACCTCATTAACTCCGAGTGCCATGATGACATCTGTGACCAGGGTGCCATTTTTAGCAGCCTTTTTCAGCATTTTATTCCCGTCAATCAAGTTCCGAGATACTGCCGCATCCATGTCCAAACCCGGAATATCCTTGTTCAGCCAGTCACTAGCCCGGAGGGCCACAGAATCCCCGATCAGGCTTGCTCCATCAGCCACAGCATCCGGATTCTCCGTTCGAATACGGGTAGAACGCATTTGCTGACTGGCTTGTTGCAGGCTATTTCCCACTAGATTGGCCTCAAAGCTCCCAATACTTGGGCTCGTAACCACCCCGATAACCCAAGTTGTTGCCAATAGGAGCGGAAGCATAAGCCCTTTCCATCCCAGGCTGGGAAGCACTACGGGCGTACCTAAAACCTTCGGACGTTTCCCTTGAAGGATTGGTTCCAATAAATAAAAAGAAAAAGAAGCCAAAATAAGGGAAAATAGAATGGTTAGAGAAACAGCTAAACCATGCCCCATCCATTCGGAAAAAATCAGATAAAGGGGCCAATGAAAGAGGTAGACCCCGTAAGAGGTGCTAGCTAAGAAGTCGAACAGTCGCGGTTCCTTGATGCTCGTCTTCTCATGCAGGATACGGGTCGCTAGAATCATCAGCCCAGCCAAAAGAGAGGCAGCAAAAAGACCGATGGCATAAGTCCAAAGTGACTCAAAGGTCAGGAAGCGGGCCAGGACAAGCGAAAGGGTCAAGGCTCCTAAATACACAAGCAAGGTCTTGCCCAGACTCCACTTCCGAACCAAACTCCGCAGCAACATTCCTTGTTGCTGCAAGCCTGTCAAGGCTGCAAGGCTAGATCCCACAAAGAAGGGAAAGCTGTGCGATAGCGTTGAAAAGTAGAGGTTGGAAACATTGTCCGTCGTGAAGGTTCCAATCAGCATGCTGATGTAGGAAACCAAGAGAAAACCAGTCGAAACTAAAAAGACCTGACTCTTAAAGCGACGAATATCCTTGGACCCACGCGCCACTATGGCCAAGACCAAGGCCCAAACAATATAGTAATGGGCTTCCAAGGCCAAACTCCAGGTATGCAAAAAGAGATGGGGAATGAACTGACTTTCATAGCTAGCTCCCAACAGCATCTCATAGAAATTGGTCACAAAACCCAGAGCCGCAGCTGTCTGAGTTCCAATATCCACCCGAAAATCGGCCTTGACAAAGAGCATTAGCGGCGCCACTACCAAAATCATCAGCACCAGTGGTGGCACAATCCGGTAGAGTCGGCGTCTAAAATAAGACACCAAATCAATCTTTTTCCTTTTCCCAACTTCCTCAATTAATAAGGCTGTAATCAGAAAACCGGAGAAGACAAAGAAGATATCCACCCCAATGAAACCACCTGGTAACTGGTCCTTATAAAAATGATAAATCAGGACAAAGAGGAGTCCTGTTATCCGAATCAGGGAGAACCATTTAATTCTCATTTTGGTAAATTCCTTGCTTAAATGTTCCAGTATAGGCGACCTTATCCTCTGTTACCAGCTCCCCTTTTCCATCTGGTTTTCCATTAGCAAATTGGCCTGTATAGCGCCAACCATCCTTTGAGGTAAAGGTCCCTTGACCTTGAAAGGCTCCATTTTCAAACTCACCTTCATAGACATCTCCATTTTCATAGGTAGCCTTACCTTGGCCAGTCATTTTTCCCCGAACCAGGGTTCCTTCGTAAATAATCTTGCCATCATTGAGGCTGACTTTCCCCTTCATTGGGATTCCAGATACAAAAACCCAGACCGCACATAGGAGGATAACTGCTCCAGCCATGAGTTCAAAAGTGGACCGTTTCCAACGGATGCCTTTAGAAAGGGATTTTTTTTCAGTTTGTTTCTTTTCTTTTTCCTGTTTTGCCATCGCTACTCTCCTACTTTTTCAATCCATTCTCGACAGCCTTGGCGAACCAAGCGATAGGTCTCCTCGAAATCTCCCGTGTACCAGGGATCTGGGACTTCCCCATCAATCAAGGGATGAATCTTATCCAAGGCTTCTTGCGGAGCCATGGCCCGCAAATCTTCCAGGTTCGATTGATCCATGGCTAGGATTAAATCCGCTTCCCGGAAATCTGCTGGTGAAATCTGCTGGGATTGTTTGGAGACATCGTAAGGAATCTCATATTTCTGAAGAATTGCTTGTGTTCCGCGGTGAATCGGATTGCCATGCTCCCAAGTCGAGGTAGCACGACTTTCCACATCCCAAACCGGCATTTCTTGTTTCATCACAAACTCTGCCATGGGACTGCGACAAATATTTCCTAAGCAAACCATAATCACTTTCATATCGTATACCTCCCCTCCATTATAACATATAAGGAAAGGGGAAATAAAAGAATTTCTGAAGCCCTCTGAAGTCCGCAACAGCTATTCAGCAAACAGGATTTAAATATTACATATCAATTTTTGTATATTTTTGTTAAAATGAATATAGGAAAGTTAGTCAAACCATTGTTCCAGTAGGACGATAGCTGTTGTATCAAAAATAATGGAGGAAGTAAATGATGGAAAAAAGAATATTGGCAAATACAACCACACGGTATGAGAAACTGCCTGCATGGCTAATGATCATTCTTGCCTGTTTAATGGTGGAGGTTTTCTTTTTCGGAGGTTCGATGATTGGGGTATTCCTCCTTGCCATCCTTTCAATGCCCTTCGTGATTGCCAATCTAAACAATCTGGATGCAGTATTGCAAGTATTTACTCATTTGTATGTCCAACTGGGTCTCTTTGCCTTCTCCGCTCTGACACTTTTTGCTTGGGTCAAGTGGTACGAGAAACGTCCAATCTCTAGTCTGGGATTTTTCAAGACCAATGTTCTTCTGGAGATTCTGAAAGGTTGGGGAGTAGGCATGCTGGTCTTCAGTTTTGCCTTTGGATTAAGCTATCTTTTTGGAGGTCTTGATTTCAATCGAGTCGATTTTTCAGGTGGGAATCTCCTTTTTGTCCTATCTACCATCCCATTTTGGTTTATCCAAGGCGGTACAGAGGAACTCCTTACCCGGGCTTGGCTTTTGCCCATTATCAACAAACGGTCCAATCTCGCTATCGCCATTGGGATTTCAAGTGGTCTTTTTGGAGTCATGCACTTAGCCAATAACCATGTGACTGTCTTGTCGATTTTGAGTATCGTCTTATCTGGGGTATTCATGGCCCTCTATATGCTGAAGACAGACAATATCTGGGGTGTTGCAGGTCTGCACGGTGCCTGGAATTTCACCCAAGGAAATATTTTCGGCGTAGCTGTCAGCGGTACCAGTACTGGTTCTTCTCTCTTTTCCTTTGCAATAAAACCGGAAGCAGCCGATTGGATTTCAGGTGGAGCATTTGGAACCGAGGGCAGCCTAATGGCCAGCATGGCCTTATTTCTTGGCATTGCCTATTTGGGCTTTCAATTAAAAAAAGAAAACTAATACTCGAAACAGTTCGAAATCTGAAATGAATTTTAATCCAGGAATTGTATTAAAATTTATAGGTCATGAAGCAAGCATCGCTTGTAATCAATCCGATGAAGATAGTTCAACAGGTCTGGGAGACCTGTTGAATATTATCGCTAAAGCGTGCAAGGCACGTAATCAAGGGGTTCGGCGAAGAGGATTAACACATTCAGATTTTGAAATGTAATGAGTATAACTCCACTCCAATCAACAAAGGCAAATCCCTTGTGGACCTGCCTTTGTTGATGTTCTATTGCTTTTATATGAAGGAAAAGAGCTCTACTTCGTCTCCGGTAAGGGATAACCCAAATGCTCATAAGCTTTAGCCGTGGCCTGTCGGCCGCTGCGGGTGCGGATGATAAAGCCTTGTTGAATCAGGTAAGGTTCGTACATATCTTCAACGGTTTCCCGTTCTTCTGCAATATTGACAGCGATGGTGGACAGGCCGACGGGACCTCCGTTGTAATGTTCAATCATGGTACGGAGAATTTTCTGATCCACATAATCCAAGCCTTCTTGATCCACGTCTAACATGGTCAAGGCTTGGTCAGTCATATCCCAATCAATAATCCCTTCCCCTTTAATTTGGGCAAAGTCCCGAACACGCTTGAGTAAGCGATTGGCAATTCGGGGAGTTCCCCGGCTGCGACGGGCCAGCTCAATGGCTGCTTCTGGTAAAATTTCAGTATCAAAAATAGCAGCCGTCCGTTCAACAATCTCTGTCAAATCAGGAAGGTCATAATACTCCATGTGGGCATTGATTCCAAAGCGAGCCCGCAAGGGATTGGATAGCATGCCTGCCCGTGTTGTTGCCCCAATGAGGGTAAAAGGAGGTAACTCCAAGTGAA
Organism: Streptococcus sp. NLN76; assembly: GCF_015686645.1. Classification (NCBI taxonomy): domain Bacteria; kingdom Bacillati; phylum Bacillota; class Bacilli; order Lactobacillales; family Streptococcaceae; genus Streptococcus; species Streptococcus sp. NLN76. The sequence goes on from NZ_JADPMS010000060.1 coordinate 7,420, forward strand.
CCGAGCGGCTGGTCTCCCCGCTCCCAATCATAATGTCCACATAAAAATCCTCCATGGCACTATAGAGAATTTCCTCAACCGCCATGGGCATGCGGTGAATCTCATCGATAAAAAGGACATCCCCTGGCTCGAGGTCATTCAGGAGAGCCACCAAATCCCCTGCCTTCTCAATCACAGGCCCTGAAGTCTGTTTCAAATTCACCCCTAATTCATTGGCAATGACAAAAGCCATGGTCGTCTTCCCCAAACCGGGAGGACCAAAAAGCAGGGTATGGTCCAAGGACTCATCCCGTAATTTTGCCGCCTCAATAAAAATCTTTAACTGTTCCTTGACCTTTCCCTGGCCAACATACTCTTGAAAATTTTGCGGACGAAGACTGCCTTCAATCAGACTATCCTCTCCCATTTGTTCCATATCTACTAATCTAGTCATAGCCCTATTATATCAAAAAATCGAGCCTTGCTTTTTCTTGGAGTCACATGATTACCCCTTCCAAATTTATCAGATATAGACATGTAGATATATGCGGAAGGAATGAGAAAGACGGTCATTTCCTTTGTTTCCATATTGTATATAAGACTATATCCTTAAATCCTTGCAGAAGCTGGATTTCCTATGATAGAACAGGGAAGACCTCTCTGTAATGATTATACTCTTTTAGTTTATCTTTTATTACTGTGTTAGCTCGTCTTGCCGTACTTCAGTACTGTCTGCGACTCGCTGCCTTGTACTAAAAGCAAACTAAAACTCCAAGCAGGCTTCGCCTGCTAACTCATGACAGAAAATTAGTTCAGGTATATAATAAAGATGAGCAATACAAATCCGTAAGTTTATTAGGGCTTTGCCGAGCCTGTAACTAAAACTGGATGAATAAGAGTCATGAGATAACTCGAATACGCCTTGAGCGTGAAAATAAAATTACAAAACAGCCTCTTA